>PXBQ01000246.1 GCA_003566875.1 Spirochaetaceae bacterium
CGGCGTGATGTAACGTCACGACGTCGCACGTCTTCATGATCTCGTCGATCTCGGCTTTGCGCGCGCCGTGTTCCCGGGCTTCTTCCGCACTCACGTACGGATCCTCGAGCAGGATCTCGAAATCGAACCGTCTCAGGAGATCGAGAAGCTGTCGCGAGATCCGGCCAAACCCGAGAATGCCGATTTTTGTCCGGTAGTACCCCCCGGCGTACGTGCGTTTGTCGACCGACCATGCGCTGCGTCCGTTCTCGAGGAACGCGTGATGGTGCAGGAACACGTTTTTCAGCGCGGTAAAGATCAGACCGAGCGTGAACTCGGCGACGGGTTGTGCATTCAAATGCACGGCCGAGCAGACCGCGACGCCGGCCGCGATCAGCTCGTCGGTCAGGAATTTTTTCACCGATCCGGCCCCATACGTCACGAGCGCGAGCGCGGGGCAGACACCGAGCAGATCGGAATCGTACGGGACTGCGCCCCACGTGCTGAGCACCACACGCGCGTCGCGGAGGTTATCGATCACAAATGCCTTGTCCGGCGTGTCGGGTAGGTTTGAGTCGTCAAAATCGAGGTACTCGTGCAGTCGCTCGATCGTCTCAGGCCGAAAAACGTACTCCCAATTTGCGCGCGTCGTGTTGATTCCGGCTTTGATCTTGTCCACGTTGCCTCCGGGTTGCGTTTTTTTGAAGAGTACGCGCGTTCCCGGATAGCGTCAACTCACCGTAGAGGGTCGAAGGAAAGTCGGTTAACGCCGAGAGTCTGTGGTTGGAGAGAGGATTTCCGGAGGCTCGCCACCCTCGGGGACAAAAACGAGCGCGAGGGAGTTTATACAGTAGCGCAGTCCGGTCGGTTCGGGACCGTCGGGAAACACGTGTCCAAGATGAGAGCCGCTCAAACTGTCGACAACCTCGATCCGTACCATGCCAAAGCTGCGATCGTAGACGAGCCGCACGGCGTCAGGATCGATCGGTTCCCAGAAACTCGGCCAGCCCGTTCGCGAGTCGTACTTCGTCTCCGATGAGAAAAGCGGCTGCCCAGTCGCGGCAGAGTAGTACGTCCCCGGTTCGTTAAAGCCGTCGTACTTTCCGGTAAACGCGCGTTCGGTTCCGTGTTCCCGGAGGATCCGAAACTGCTCGGGGGTGAGCCGGCTACGCCACTCGTTTTCCGACAGCACTATCGGGAACTCCACCCTACCGGCTTCGTGTACCATGAGTCCGTCGACGAGCAGCGCCTCGATTTCCCCGGCACCGCCCGCGCCAAGAACCCGCACGCCGACTATCCCTATCGTGACCGTCGCGAGTATCGCGGCCAAGCTTATCGACACGCGTCGATGCGGTTTGCTTTTCATGAGTATAAAATACAAAGATACTCAGCATTTACAAACAATCTTCGGAAATTCCCTTTATCGCCGCAGCCGCCCCTTTCACTCGAGGAGGCTGAAAACAAGAGCGACGCGTGACCGTCACGCGTGTGGGTCACACCACGCGTGACGTGCCGGACTGGCCGGCCTGTCAGCGCACGAGGTCGCACGCCTCGGCGGGCATCCAGTGCGCGTCCTGTCCTTCCCACTTCACGTTGCATCCGAGTGGATTGGTGAGCGGCGTCGAAACCGGTTTCCCGGCCGTGAGTTCGCTCAACGCGTTCTCGAGATCGTTCACGGTAACCTTGTCGCCGTCCTTCGGGTTGTCGACACCGCGCCCGGTGTAAACGAGTTTGCGGTTTTCATCGAAAACGTAAAAGTGCGGCGTGCGGAGCGCGCCGTACGCGAGCGCCGCAGTCTGCTCTTTGTCGCGCAGGTACACCCACGGAAAGTTGTACTTCTTCATGCGCTCGACCATCGAGGGGAAATCGTCGTCGGCGTGCGTCTTCTCGCTGTTCGAGTTGATCCCGACGAAACGAACGCCGTGTGGCGCAAACTTCTCCGCGGTCGCGCGCGTGATCTCATCGGATCCGATCACGTACGGGCAGTGATTACACGTAAAAAAGACAACAAGGTACTTCGCCTCCGCGAAGTCCGCCAATGAATACGTTTTTCCATCGGTCGCCGGGAGCGAAAAATCAGGGGCCTTTTGACCCAAATCGAGCGTAAATGCCATGGAGCACTCCTTCCAGTCGGTTTCTCTTACAGTGTAACAAAAAATTCGCGGTATGTTCACTCATATGGCAAAAAACGCTACGATTCGCAATTATCCATCTCGCCGCCGCGTATCCTTGCTCGGCGAGCAATAATTCAGTAGTTTTTAGCTCATGAATACCAAAACCCAAAATCCGAAGACCGAAAAAAAGGCGATTCTCGACCTTGACGGTGCGCACTGCACGTCGTGTTCGATCGCGATTGAACATTTCGGCAGGAAGCTCGAAGGGGTGCACGACATCTACGTCGACCGGGGAAATCACACGATCAACCTCACGTATGACGGTAACGAGGAAATTTTGGCCCAGTTGTGTGGTCTGGTCGCGAAACTCGGGTACGAAGCGAACGTACGCACGACCGGGTGATCGGCACCGGCAGCGCACGTTTTTTACGGTAGTCGGCCTTCTTAGCCGCGCGACCGGGCGAACGAAGCGTTCAGCCTCGTGAGTCGATTTGCGAGAAGACGCGCGAGAAAGATCCCGTAGTGCGGTTTCGCTTTTATCGTCGAGACGAACGCATTCTTTGTGATTCGTATCAAGGTGCTTCGTCCGTTCGATTTCACCGTCGCCGACCGCCGATTATTCAGCAGAAACGACATTTCGCCGAGGAAAATGTCGTCAGGTGATAACGTCGAAACCAACGTGTCGTCGCTGAGAACATCGAGCTTTCCTTCCACGATGTAGTACAGAAAGTCGGACTCCTCGCCCTGCGTGAACACGGTCTCACCGTCCTCGAAGACGGCCTCGTCCTGGTCGGCGAAGAACGCCGGTACCGAGTTTGTGGCTTTTGCGTGGTGCGCCATCTCGAACGATACCTCGTTTCCCCTGTCATTGTATGAAAGCGCATCGACGTAATGGTTGGCCATTCTGATTCCGTGGCCGTGCAACGCAAGGTTAACCGCACCCGGTTCTACATCGAGGTGTTTCCGCCAATCGAACCCGCTCCCCTCGTCGCGAATCGTGTAGTACGACCGTTCGCTCGTGATCCGGTAGGAAAAGAAGACACGCTTCCTCCGAACCGTTTGGTCCTGGAGCTTCTTCCTGATCAACGGCAGTATGTCGCCGTGTTTCTCAAGCCACACCGTCTTCTCGTCGTACGAAATCGCGCAATTCCCATGCTCGACCGCGTTCATGAGCGATTCGAAGATCACGACGTGAAGTCGCTCGCGACCGTCGCGGTCGATGTAGTTTGAGTTGAACAAAAAGTTCGAAACCAAATTGGCGTACGTGCGAATGTTCAGAGGATCCGAGTCCATCACGAAGCTGCCGGAGATATTGCCTATCAGGTGCGATTGTAGTTCGCGCTGGAACACGATCTGTCGATTCTGGATGAGAATTCGGAGAACGCGGAAAAAACCGGTAACGAACTCTCCGCGCGGGATCAGGCTCAAAATGTTCGAGTCGGGCGTTACGTCGGCCGCTGCTTTCGCGTCGCGTCGATTGTGAACCGCGACGAGTCCGCCGTAGTGAAGCCACGGGTCCGCTTTTATCGTGTCGAGGACCGACAGCGTATCGATGCTCGGGTCGGAATAGTTCACGACGCTGATTTCGGGCAGTTCATACATCAGGTACTCGAGCGCCTCGTCTTCGGAGCCGAGAAAGACCGGCTCGAACTCGGATCCGAACTTTGAGCACACGCGAGCCGCTCGGTCGTTTAGTAGTGGATCGGAACTGATAACAGGCAGTTTTCGCATATCGAGTACCCTTTTTACTCTGTATCGACACGTTGCGAAAAAGAATACACTCGTTCAGGAAGTTTATAACTCGATTTTCGAGACGCCAAGCCGCCGAAAGATATCGATCGTGACCGGAGACCTGTTGAGCGTGTAGAAGTGGATGCCGTCAACGTCATTCGCCATTAGATCGTAACACTGATTCAACGTCCAATCCATCCCGATCTTCGAGATCTCTTCGTCGCTTTGGGCGGCGTGAATCTTCCGTTGAAGACGGCCGGGATACCGCGAACACAACGCGAGCTCGGGCGTCCGCGCGTATCCGGCCGCCGACTGGATCGGCATCAACCCCGCGAGAATAGGAACCGTTATTCCCGCGACCGCGCACCGTTCGCGGAAGTCGTAGAAATCGTGGTTGTCGAAAAAAAGTTGCGTGCAGATATAATCCGCTCCGGCGTCGACTTTTTGCCTGAGGTACTCGAGCTCAAGAACGCGGTTCGGCGTCGCGGGGTGACCTTCCGGAAATCCGGCGACACCGATGCCGAATCCACGTGGGCCGGGGTGCTCGCCACGCGCGTTAAATTCTCTGATGAAACGCACAAGATCGATCGCATGGCGGAAGCGGTCACCGGAACGGTCGTACCCTGCGGCCGACGCGGGCGGATCTCCACCGAGCGCCATGATGTTCCCGACCCCTTCCGCCGCGTACGTCGTGAGTATTTCCGAAATCTCGTTCTCGGTGTGGCCCACGCACGTCAAGTGCGGGATCGGATCGAGTCGGGTTTCTTTCTTTAGCCGGACGACGAGGTCGTGCGTTCGACCACGCGTGAGGCCCCCGGCACCGTACGTGACCGAAACGAAACTCGGACGCAACGAATCGAGAGCCGACATCGTACGAAAAAGAGCGTCCCACGCGGACGCCTTTCGGGGAGGGAAAAACTCAAAACTGAACGTCGGTCGTCCGGCCGAAAAGATGTCGCTAATGTGCACAAACGGTACCGTTCGTACGACGCACACCGTTTGGACCGGTCGTCCGCATTGAGGCCTACTTCGAGTAGAACTCGACGATGAGCTGTTCTTCGGCGATCGTCGGAATCACATCGCGCGTCGGAAGAACCGAAACCGTACCTGTGAGTTCGTCCTTCGACACCGTCAGCCACGGCGGAACCGGCCGAATATTATTGTCGGCGATCAAGTGCCGAACGAGATCGTGCGTGGATTTTCGTTCCTTGACTCCGACGGTGTCGCCGGCGCGGAGAACAGCGGACGGGATCGTGACCTTCCGGCCGTTGACGTAGATGTGTCCGTGACTCACGAGCTGTCGTGCCTGCGAGCGGGTCGACGCCATACCGAGCCGATACACGATGTTGTCGAGCCGACGCTCGAGCATGATCAACATGTTGTGACCGGTAACGCCCTTCATCGCCTTGGCTTTGTAAAATAGATTACTGAACTGCTTTTCCGAGAGGCCGTACGCCCACTTGAGCTTCTGCTTCTCCACTAGTTGCCGACCGTACTCCGTCTGCCGTGTCCGCATTTTCTTCGGGTTTCCCGGCGGATTCGGCTTCTTCTTCATGAGTTTGTCGTACTTCGTGTTTCCGTAGATGTTGACGCCGAGTCTTCGGACGATCTTACCCTTGGCCTTTTCATTCCTCGCCATTAAAAAAAGTC
>PXBQ01000149.1 GCA_003566875.1 Spirochaetaceae bacterium
AGACGCCGCCGCGAGCGCGGCGACGTGCTCGCGCAGCTCTTCGGCGCCGAGAGCGCAGTTGAAGCCGACCGAGATCGGGTTCGCGTGCATGATCGAGTACAAAAAAGCCTCGGCGGTCTGCCCGGTCAGGGTGCGCCCGCTTCTGTCGGTGATCGTTCCGGAGATCATGAGCGGCAGCTCTTTGCCGATCTCCTCGAACACGCTCGAAAGCGCGTAGATCGCCGCCTTTGCGTTCAGCGTGTCGAAGATCGTCTCGAGCATGATAATATCAACGCCACCGTCGATCAGCGCGCGCGCCGCCTCGGCGTACGCGTCGGCGAGCTCGTCGTACGTTACTCCGCGGAACCCGGGATCGTTGACGTCGGGTGAGATCGAGAGCGTCTTGTTCGTCGGGCCGATCACGCCCGCGACGAAGCGCGGCTTGTCGGGCGTCTGAGCCGTCATCCGGTCGGCCTCTTCGCGCGCGATCCGCGCGCCTTCGCGGTTGATCTCGGCCACGAGAAACTCGGTATGGTAGTCCGCCTGGCTGATCGACGTCGAGTTGAACGTGTTCGTCTCGATAATGTCGGCGCCGGCCTCGAGGTACGCGCGGTATATCTCGCGGATGATCTCGGGGCGTGAGACGTTCAGGATATCGTTATTGCCTCCGAGCGAGGCCTCACGACCCTCGACGCCGGTTACCGAAGGCGAGCCGAGAACGGCCGCGTCGTCGTCGCGCAGACGCGGAAAATCGGCAAAACGCTCACCACGATACCCTGCCTCGTCGAGTCGGTAACTTTGAATCATCGTGCCCATCGCGCCGTCGAGCACGAGAATTCTCTCGGTCAGAAGCTTTGAAACAGTTGAAAAAGTGTTTGTTCGGTGCATTACGGTCTATGATACAAATGTCGATCGATATAATCAAGAACGCTCAATTGCGCGGCAACGAAACTCGTGGTACTATCGCTTATGTACCGGAAAGTGTTTTTGTGCGTGGTCGGATTGTGCGCATCGACGGCACTCGCGTTCGCCGAGTACGGCATCTGGAAACACGGCACGGTCAGGCTCGACGGCGACGAGCCGGGTATCGTGCTGCGAACGGATCTCGACCCCTCTGTGTGTTCCGAGAAGTATCCGACATTGTTTTTTGTCCGTTTTGAGCGGGGCCCGGGGCATCGAGCTCAGGAATGGCTCGTTCACCCAAAAGAGTTCTTGATTCGCGAGACGATTCGTTTCACCGAAGCGATCACGGTCGCGGAGCTGTTCCACGACGACTGGATCGACGTGTACATGTACCTGCCGATAGACCACATTCCGACTGCACGCGACTTACTCTCGTACGTGCTCGATCGCCTCAGGCCGGAGATCGTCGTGTACCAAATCCGCCATGATCGAGACTGGAGCGAGTACGCACGATTCATGAACAACCTGGTCGATATCGAGTGACCGGCGGGAGTGAATCGAGCCGTCTACGCGAGTCGCGCGCGTTCGGCGCCGGGTTTCCGACTGCCGTTGGTGATTTCCGGGTTCTGGAGCGACAGTGACGCAACGATCGCCTCGACAAACGGGTCGACGATCGAGTACCGGCGACGATTCCCCTGGACTTCGGAGCGAACGATTCCTTTCTCTTTGAGAACCGCCAAGTGTTGGGAGATGACCGGTTGCGGAAGGTTCAAACATACCCAAAGCTCCGACACGCACGGTTCTTCTTCGTGAGCGATCATGCACAAGAGTTTCAGGCGAACCGGATGGCCGCAAACTTTCAGTTTCTGAGCTGCATCGTCTAGACTGGACTCCGCACAGGTGCTCTTTTCCATTAATCACAAGATACCGAAAATTCCGGGCCGGGACAATCGCCGCGTACGTAAATCGCATCGCGAGCGTCGGTCGTTACTCCGGACATCCGACGGAATCAGCTCGCCGCGGCCGACTTTTCCGATGAACTCGTCGCGCCCGATGAATCGCTCTTTTTTTCCGTTTTTGTCCCGGTCGATGGGCTGTCCGAGGATTTTGACGTCCCGGTATCGGACGAGGCGGAATCGGTCTTGGTGATCGACGATGAGCTGCTTTTCTTGCTGTCGGTAACGTAGAAACCGCTTCCCTTGAAAATTATACCCAATCCGCCGCCGATCAACCGCTTCAGTTTCAACTTGCCGCAAGCCGGGCATTTTTTTAGCAAATCGTCCGACATACTTTGGAACGCGTCGAATCGATGCCCACACGCGTTGCATTCGTAGTCATACGTCGGCATATTTCTTTCTCCTATCTAATGTTAACGGGTTAATCCCTATCGGAATATACACCAAATTCCCGGGTAAGACAACACCTATCGTAGCTGGAACGCTGGGTGAGCCCTGAGACGACCGCTCAAAACGGCGCGGCTGAAGCGCGAACCGACACTCCGTGCGTTTGGAGGTACTGTTTTATCGTCGGAATCGAGTACTCGCCGAAGTGAACCATCGACGCGACGAGAGCGGCATCGGCCTTTCCGTCGACAAGCACTTCGCGCAAGTGCTCGGGTACCCCCGCTCCGCCCGAGGCGACAACCGGTACGCCGACAGCCTCGGAGATCATTCGCGTGAGAGTAATCTCGTACCCGTTCTTGACACCGTCGGTATCGATCGAGTTGACGACGATCTCGCCGGCCCCGAGTTCGACCGCGCGGCGCGCCCAGTCACGCGCGTCAAGCTCGGTCTCGACGCGCCCTCCGTCGATCACGACGCGATATCCGCTCGGCACGCGTGGGTCGGCCTTGACGTCCATCGCGAGTACGATGCACTGCGCTCCGAATCGCATCGCTCCGGTCGAGATGATGTCCGGGTTTCGTACGGCCTGGCTGTTGACGCTCACTTTTTCGGCTCCGGCCAGAAGAACGGCGCGCATGTCGTCGACGGACGCGATCCCACCGCCGACGGCAAACGGGACGAAAATCCTCTCGGCAACGCGGCGAACGACGTCGAGCATGATACCGCGTCGTTCGGCCGAGGCGGTAATATCGTAGAAGACGAGTTCGTCGACACCTTCCCGGTAGTAAGTCTCGGCCATCTCTACCGGGTCGCCAATATCGACGTTCTCCGAGAACTTGATACCTTTCGTAGTTTTTCCGTCGCGGACGTCGAGGCACACGATAACACGTTTTCGAAGCACTCTATTGCTCCTTCATCGTGATAAAATTTGTCAAGACACGCAGCCCGTACGGTCCGGATTTCTCGGGATGGAACTGAACGGCGTACACGTTGTCGCGTCGAAACGCCGAAGCGAACCGAACGCCGTACTCAGTCCACCCGATCGTATCTCGCGTTTCCGCGGGCGCCGGATAGTACGAGTGGACGAAGTAGAACTCACCGCCGCTCGGCACTCCCGCAAAGAGCGCCTGGTTGTCGTGTTCGACACCGTTCCACCCGATCTGTGGAACCTTAAGCTCGGAGACCGGGAAACGACGCGCGCGGCCCGGGATCAACGCGAGGCACGAGACGTCGCGCTCATCGGAAGCGTCAAGGATTACCTGAGCTCCGACGCAGATCCCGAGAATCAGCCGGCCGGAATCGGCGTACCGCCGGAGCGCCTCGGACAAGCCACGCGCGTTCAGTACTTCCATCGCCGCGCGCGCTTCACCAACTCCTGGGAACACGACCCGATCGGCTTCGAAGATCGCGTCAGGATCAGCGGTCGTGAAAAAGTCCGCGCCGATCCGCCTGAGAGCGGTCTCGACCGACGTAAGGTTCCCGGCATCGTAATCGACGATTCCTATCCGCATCGTTTTCTCCCTCCGCCTAGCGCGCCGCGAAACCCGCGTAGCGGCCGAGCGTCTCGGTGAGACGAAACGCCTGTGCCGCGTCGATTTCAGGCGTCGTGATCACCACTTCCGCTCCGGTGCGACGAACGTCGAAGCCGCGCATGGCGACCGCGAGCGGAAAACCCGCGTCGGTCGCGATGAACGGAATCGCGAGACGCATGACGACGACGAACGCGCGCGCGTCCGACTCACCGCGCAGCGCGATCGAGATCGAGAACGACCTCATCGGACCGCGGCTTTCGGTTTCGGTTTCGGTTTCGGTCTCGGCGTCGGCGACGCGATCGGTCCTCGACGCGACGACGATGCGCGCGCTCGATACGGGAGGCGCTACGGCGCCGATACCCGTCAGATCAGGCGAACGGGCAAAAAGCACAAACCCGGCTGTCGAGCCGTCTACGACCTCAGCGGGCAACGACGGCCCGGGCGATCGTTCGGACCACGCCTCTGCCAAGCGGTCAAACTCGGCGTTAGACACGAGCACGGTTCTCCGATCGGGCACGGCCACGGTCACACCGTCGGCGCTCTCGTACCGGACTCCGTGAGAGCCGTCGGTTCTGCGTGTCCAGGCCGAGCTTCGCCGGAGCGAGAACGACAACGCCGTCCGTGGAAACGCGCCCGTGAGTACAACGAAAGCCGTGGGCGTCCGCGCGGCGGCGGTACGCGTCTCAGAATCGGCTGCGGCCGTCGATACACCGATCGTCAACCGATCGGTTCGATTAAGAGCGGGGGCCAACTCATCGGCGTCGAGACCGTACGCCCCCGCGAACACCTCGAGCATATCGCGGTTTTGCCGCACGTCGATCGAGACGAACGCGTCGAGATCGGGCGGCAATCCTGCGCCGGGGTCCTCGGCCGTGACCGACGGCGCGGTTCGGCACGCGGAGAACACACCGACCAGGACAATCACCGCCGTACTCAACAGCGAGCGCGCGATTTTTTTTGCAACACGCGAGTCGAGAGGTACCAACGTCACGCGCCAGGCGCCTTTATCGCGGACACGTAACACGTCGCATCCCCTACCTTGTACTCGGCGGCGTCGGCGCCGTGCTCCCACTTAACCGAGACCGCGAGCGTCTCGGCAGAGAGGTGTTCGCCGAAGTCGTCGACCGCGTCCTGCAGATCGGGCTCGCCAAACACGACGAGTTCGATCCGATCGGTCACGTCGAGTCCGATCTGCTTTCGGTGGTTCTGCACCACCCGGATGAGATCCCTGATCAAACCTTCACGCTTGAGGTCGTCGGTCACCTCGGAGTCGAGCGCGACGGTGAGCGATCCGTCGTTGAGCACTTTGAGGTTTTCTTTTTCGATGCGCCGCACGATGATCCCGTCGAGCAACAGGTCAAACGCGGTCTCTCCGAGGTCGATGTGAAGAGTCGCTCCGTCCATGAGCTGCTGGATCTCAGCCATCGTGAGCGCCTCGATCTTCGCCGCGGCGGCCTTCATGTGTCGGCCGAGTTTGCCGCCGAGCTCTTTGAAGTTTGCCTTCGCCGAGTACTCGACGACCTCCTCCTCGTTTTCGCGGAACACGACGTCTTTGACGTTGAGCTCTTCGCGAATGATGTCTTCCATCTCGATCAGGATCCGTCGTTCGGTCGCGTCACGGGTCACGACGTGAAACGCGCGCAGTGGTTGCCGGGTTTTGAGGTTGTGCAGGCTGCGAAGCGCGCGCCCCATCGATACGGCTTTCCGAACC
>PXBQ01000298.1 GCA_003566875.1 Spirochaetaceae bacterium
AACGCGACCGAGGCGATTCGCGTGCTCGGGCGGTACCTTTTTTCGTACGACGATCTCTCGTCGCGGGTCGGAACGCTCTCGGGAGGAGAGCGCAACAGGCTGCAGTTCGCGGTGTGCGAGCTCCAGAACGCGAATCTCCTGCTTCTCGACGAGCCGACCAATCACATGGATATCGAGTCGCGCGAGGCGATCGAGGACGCGCTCGACGAGTTTCCGGGAACGATCGTGCTGATATCGCACGACCGGTACCTGATCGACGCGGTCGCCGAACGCGTGATCGAGATCTCGGACCGGGCGTTTGAGTCCTACGACGGTGACTTCACCGCGTACCGCGCGGCGCGCCCGTCGCGCGCAGAGGCCCGACTTCATACACGCGGCCGGGAGCGGTCCGGCGCCGCGCGCAAGCGCCACAACGGGCAGAAGGCCGTCGCGCGCAGCGCCGGTTCGAGTCGCGAGTTCGAACGACGGATCGCGACGCTCGAGAAGGAAAAACTCGCGCTCGAGCAGAAAATCACCGCGGCGTTCCGCCGGGGTGACCACGTCGCGGGCAAACGCCTCTCGAACGACCTGGAACGGACGTCGCGGGAGCTCGACCGATCGTGGTCCGAGTGGATGGCCGCCGAGCGGTGAGGCGACCGCCCGCGCGGGCTGTTGACTCCCCCTTGACAGCTCGCGCGTCGGTCCCGATCATGGGGCGATGATTCAAAAACCGATCGAAGACCAACGACTCGTCAAGCACCTCGGTTCTCTGCCGCCGGACGGGATAACGATTTTCCTGATGGACCGTGGACATTTCCGTGCGGCTCTCGTGCACGGTACGCGTATGGTGAACCGCATGCGCGTGAACCACGACTCGGGGCTGCTCGAGACGCTGCTTCTCGGACACGCGTACCTTGCAGCGGTATTGCTGACGATGAATGCAAAAGGGCACGATCGGATCGCTCTCGACGTGTCGTGCACCGGGCCGGCCGGCGGGCTGCACGTCGAGGCGACCGCGCTCGGGAACGTTCGTGGGTACCTCTCTGTCTCTCCGATCCCGCTCGAGCAGCCGCCGGAAAGCCTCGACACCGCGCCTCTCATCGGATCGGGCACGCTCTCGGTCACAAAGATACTCGAAAAGGCGCAGCGGCCGTTCACGGGACATATATCGCTCGAGAACGGCCGGATCGCGGGTGACCTTGCCCGGTACTTCACGATCTCCGAGCAGATTCCGGCGGCAGTGAATCTCAGTATTCAGTTTGATCCCGACGGTCGCGCGATCGGCGCTGCGGGTCTATTCGTTCAGGCGTTTCCGGGCGCCGACGCGACGAACGCCGATGCGCTGAACACGACGATTCAGGCGCTGCCGTCGCTCGGACGACTCGTGGCCGACGGTCAAACGGCGGAATCGTTGATCGACGAGCAGTTCAGCGCGTTTTCGCCGGCCGTGCTCGAGACGCGGCCGGTCGGTTTCCGGTGCGACTGCACCAAGGATCGCTTCGGGCGCTTTCTCGCGGCGTTGCCGGTCGACGAGATCCAGGCGATCCGCGACGAGTTGCCGACACCCGTCCGGACGACGTGCCAGAACTGCAACACGACGTACGAATTCACTGAGCCCGAGATCGACGAGGCGTGCCTGCAGGCACGGTAGGCGCGGTTTCCGCAGCGCCGCTGCGCATTTGACCGGCGTTCCGCGTTCCGATATTCTTACCGGACAATGCCGTCTATAGGTTCAGCATCGACGACGGGAGCAGCCGACGGCTCGTTCCGCCTCTCGTCGTTCGTCCTCCCGTTCTACATTCCTGCGTTCATCTCGGCAACCGGCGCCGCGATGGTGATGCCGGTTCTCCCGCTCTACGCGCGTTCGCTCGGCGCCGGAATCACCGCGACGGGAGTTGTCGTCGCGATGTTCGGTCTCGGGACTCTTGTTCTCAACGCGCCGGCCGGGTTTGCGATTTCACGGTTCGGCAAGAAACGCGCGATGGTTCTGTCGCTCGTGATCGAGGCGCTTTTTGCGATTCTGGCCGGACTTGCGTTGAACCCGTACGTCCTCGGCGTAGCGGTGTTTGGACTCGGTGCGATCCACTCGGTGTTTTTTATCGCGCGCCTTACGTACTTCCGCGAGCTTGTTCCGACCGCACAACGCGGTCGTGCGCTCGCGCTTCTCGGCGGTGAGAGCCGTTTTGGGTCGTTCATCGGTCCAATAATCGGCGGGTTCGTCGCAGCGGGTTTGGGGTACGGCAGCGCGTTTGTCGGGCATGCGATCGCGTCGGTCGTCGTGATGGTTTTTGTCGTGATCTGGGTTCCTCCCGACCCCGCGCGAAGTCTGCACGCGGATCGCGACACTGCATCCTCGCCACGCGGCGCGTCGATCGCCCGGGTCTCCGCGATTCTCCGCGAGAACCTGTCGATATTCGCGACGGCCGGAAGCGCGATCGTCGTGCTGCAGCTTCTGCGTGCGGGACGAAAAGTGATTCTCCCGCTCTGGGGCGATGCGATCGGGCTCGACGTCTCGCAGATAGGGGGGATATTCGGGGTCATGTTCGCGGTCGAGACCGCAGTCGTGTATCCCGCGGGCATTATCATGGACCGATTCGGGCGGAAGCGCGCGGCGGTGCCGTGTATGGTGATCGTATCGTTGTCGCTTGCGATTCTACCGTTGACCGCGAGCTTTCTCGGTATGCTCGCCGTCGCAGTCGTGTCGGGGCTCGGCAACGGCCTCGGGAGCGGAATCAATATGACGCTCAGCACCGACTACGCGCCGAAGAAGAATCCAGGCGAGTTTATCGGCGTCTGGAGGACGATTGTCGATACCGGATCGACCGCCGGACCGGTCGTGATTGGGTCTATCGCCGACGTCTTCACGCTCGGCGCGTCCCCGGTTGTGATCGCCGCGATCGGCGTGGTCGGCGCGGCGATCATGCAGTTCACCGCCAAAGAAACGCTCGTCCGGGAGCCGACCGCCCGACACGAAGCTCCGCTGCCATGAAACCGCTCGCTGACGGTGTTCTGACTCCACTCGAGCAGATTTCGGTCTACGTGCATATCCCGTTCTGTACGACACGCTGCCGGTACTGCGACTTCTACACCGAGACCGGCCGGCCGGCTCGTGTGATCGCCCGCACGTTGCAGAGAATCGTCGAGGAAGCCGATGTCTTCTCAGGCGCGCTCGGCCGGCCGACCGTTGTGACGGTGTACATCGGCGGAGGGACGCCGAGTGTGATCCCGGCCGCCGAACTCGAACCGTTTCTCGGCTCGCTTCGTACGGCACTGCGGATCGAACACCCGCCGGCCGAGTGGACGTTCGAGGCGAACCCGGAGACGATCACCGCGGACCGGCTCGACGCTCTGAGTCGATCCGGCGTCGACCGGTTGAGTATCGGAATCCAGACGTTCGACGATACCGCGCTTGAACTGCTCGGACGGCGTGCGCGTGCCGACGTGATTCGCCGAGCGATAAAGGTCGTATCGGAGCGGTGGCGTGGTGACGTGACCGTCGACCTCATGACCGGGTTGCCCGGGCAGACAGCTGCCGGTGTTCTGCGCGACGTCGAAGAGGTTGTCCAGACGCGGCCCGCCCACGTTTCGGTCTACTCGTTAACGGTTGAGGAGCGGACACCTCTCGCGGGGATGGTCGCGTCCGGTGAGATCACGCTCCCCGACGCCGATAAACGCGACGCGCTATGGTTCGCCGCCGACGCCGCGCTCCGCCGCGCAGGGTACGACGCGTACGAGGTATCGAACTACGCGCGCGACGGCAAAATCGCCGTTCATAACACGCGGTACTGGGAGATGAAACCGTACCTCGGACTCGGTCCCGGAGGCGTCGGAACGCTGCCGATCGCCGCGTCCGGCGCCGAGCCAATCTGCAGCCGAGTGGGCAACCGGTCCGGTCGCGACTTCGTCGCGGTGCGGCTGACGAACCCGGATCTCACGCGGTATACAAGCACCGCGGCCGCCGCGAGGTCATACGCGACCGAGTTGATCACGGCGCGGACGTTGTTTTTTGAACACTTTTTGACGGGGCTCAGGACGTCCCGCGGCGTCTCGATCGCGAACCTCCGCTCGGTCTTCGGGATCGATCCGGGTGCCCTGATCGAGACTCTTCGGAATGAGTGGAGGGCGTTCCCGGATCTGGTCCAGAACGGACTCACCGCGGTGAGTCCGTTCCTCGCGTTCACGCCACGCGCGCGGCTGTTCTTGAACTCGCACATCTTAGATCTCGACGAGATCCTTAAAAAAGTCCCTCTGGGGCGCGTGACGATCACTTGACAACCGGAAGGCGAGTCCGTACCGTGATCGACGTGCGGGAAAAACAGGAGCTTCGGGATCGCATCAAGGATGTACTTCGCTCCGTCTCTTCGGTCGAGAATCGCCGTGCGAGCATCGTCGTGACGAAAAACGTCTTGAATTCGGAGGCGTGGAAGAGTTGTCCGGTCGTATTGAGCTTTGTTTCGATAAACGGCGAGATAGACACGTCGATGTTGATTCAAGTCGGACTCGATCAAGGGAAGATCGTTGGTGTTCCGAGAACTGCCGGGTCGTACATGACGTTCCACCGGATACGAAAAGTCGCGTTTCCCAGTGAAACCGGACTGACCGGCGTCAGGGAGCCGACATCGGCTCATCCGGCGGTCGAACCCGGGCAGGAGCTGAAGTTTCCCGAGATCGCGCACCGTCCCGAGTACGCGACTCGGGACACGCCGTTGAGCCTCGTCGTCGTGCCGGGGCTCGCGTTCGACCGACGCGGGAACCGACTCGGCCGTGGCGGCGGCGCGTACGACCGGTACCTCGCGAGGTACAGCGCCAAGGTCGTCACGATCGGGGTGTGCCTTGAGCGGCAGATCGTCGACGCCGTCCCGGTCGGGAAACAGGACATAGGTGTCTCGTACATCGCGACCGAGAATGGAATGTACACAACGCGCGAGCTGTAGCACTGACTTCTTGAAATCACCAATTCGTGTTATTATTCGCCGCAGAATAGAATCGCAGAATAAACAAGTGGAGTAGCGTGTATGGGTGAAATAAAGACCGCGCTCGAGTTGGCGCTCGAGCGTACCGAGGGCATCGCGGGCGACAAAAAAACTCTCGAAGCGCATGAGAACAAAACGATCGGAAAGCGCCTTGTGTCGCAGATATCGAGCGATCCGGATTTCGATCTGAAGAAAGAGTTGAAAAACTACTCGGCCGATCAGATCCTCGGAATCCGCGACGGGATGTACTCGGTGCTGATCACTTTCGTGGCGCTTCCGGGCAGCGAAGACGACCTTTCGCGTTTCGCGGTCGTCAAGAAAGGTATCCGGCAGATCGTGCGCGACCCGAAAGCCGCGATAAACGTGCTCGAGCAGACCGAAGAGCTGATGCGCCGCTATCTCGAGTCGAAGACGCAACTCGTCGAGGCGTTGCGCAAGCAGTTTGAACCGCGGCTTCGCAAGCGCGAAGAGGAGCTTGCACGGCAGTACGGCCACG
>PXBQ01000450.1 GCA_003566875.1 Spirochaetaceae bacterium
AAAACGACCGCGTACGCGGAGGCGTATCCGAACTGCATGCGGCCCCACGCACTCGCGACGATCTCGACGACCGGAAACAGCATTCCACCGGAAGGTCCACCGTAGTTGGCGTACGACGACTGGCTCAGCAACCAGGGGATATCAAACGCCTGGAGCGCACCGATAAAGCCGTTTACAATCACAAGAAAGACGATTGGCTCAAGCTGAGGAAGCGTAATGAACCACTTCTGTTGCACCGGAGACGCACCGTCGATTCGCGCAGCCTCGTAGTACTCCGACGGAATACTGCGGATACCCGCGTATAAAAAAAGGAAGTTGAACGCGATCGCGCGCCACATATCGACGATCGCGACCGAGATAACCGTGTACGGAAACCGGGTCAACCACCCGATTCGTGGAATACCCAGAGCACCAAACGCCATGTCCACAATTCCGACCTGCGGATTCAAAATGTATCGAAATATCGACGCGCTCAGGAAGAGCGGTATCACGACCGGAAAGAAAAAAATGCCTTTGAATATCCCGGCGCCAAGTCCGGTCAGATCGTCGACCAGCATCGCGAGCGCGATGGAAAAGGTGATTCCGACCGGAATCACGATCGCGACGAAGAGCCCGAGATTACCGATCGCGCGCAGGAACACGGGACTGCGCGCGAGCTCGACGTAGTTCCCGATGCTGACGAAAACAGGTCGTCGGATCCCGTTCCACTCGGTCAAACTCAACGCAATGGTTGCGAGTATCGGGATGACAAAAAAAACCAGAAAGAACCCGAAGAACGGCGCAAGCATCGCGTAATGCTTCAGGTACTTTTTGTTCACTACACTCATTATATGATACCTCGGAAAACTCGGTCGGGCATGGGCGAATCGATTCATCACCGGAGACGCATAGACTCCCGCCCACGACCCGACGTTCAAGAAACTACCGGTTACCGTCCGCGTGCAAGAACCGCGTTCAAGTCCGATACGGCTTTCTGCGCGGCGGCGGCGGCACCGACCCGTCCGCCGTACACGGCCTGAGCCGCGTCGCGAAACGGGACGCGCGCCTCGAGCGGCCAGTACGTGAAGTACGCGGCGTCGGCGAATCCGTATCCGGTTGCGCGCGCGGTCAAAGCGTTCAGTTCATTTCGTTGTACCTCAGGGTCCGCCATTGCGACGCTATTCAGCACCGTTCGCCCGGTCAGGGCAAACCGCGTCGCCTGCGGCGCATCCGCGATGAATGCCGCCCATTTCCATGCCGCTTCAGCACGCGGGCTCTCGGTGACCCCGATCCACTCTCCGCCGTTAGTTCCACCGTGAAGCCCTGTGCGGGCGCCGGGGACCAGAGTGTAGTCGTACCTGAACTCGGGGTTCGCCTTCGCCGCGTCGAGGAACGCCGGATTCTGCCATGGGCCCATGACGTAGTACGCCAACCGGTTTGTCGTGAATAGGTCGACGGCTGCCTGATCACCGGTCGGAACTTCGAGAGCAAACGGCTTGAACCGTTCGTACAGCTCGAGAGCCTTTTGGATCTCCGCGGCACCGACCGTCGTTCGGCCGTTGACGGCACCGTTCGCCCCACCGGCCGCGCCGACGAACCCCATCACAAACCAACCGTCTTGTGTCATGTCGGATAGCGAATGCAGCCCGATGTCGTTCACCTTTTCCATCGTCGCAATCCAGTCGTCCCAGTCGCGAAGCGGTTTCGAGGCGTCCACTCCGGCGCGCTCGAGCACGGTGAGGTTCCGATACAAGAGTTGCGCGTACGCGGTAAACGGCAAGCCGTACACTTTGCCGTCGGGCGAAAGCGCCGACATCCATTTCTCCGAGAATTGATTACGGAACTCCGCCGGCATCGCGTTGAACCACTCCGCGAGATCCTGCACTATACCGGTTCGCAGAAATGTATCGCCCTGGTTGAACGCGACGGTAAACGCGTCGGGGAGAATCCCGGATCCCGCGCCGGTGATGATGGCTTGTTCGAGCTCGGGACGAGGAACAAACTCCACTTTTATGTCGGGATTTTTCTGTTCGAACTCGGCCACAAACTGCCGGAACGTCTCGCCCTCCTGCCCGACTCCCCAGTCCGGGAACGTCCAGAACTCGACTTTTGTCACCGACGCGTCATCTTTCGCGCCGCGTCCGAACGCGGTCGCGCCGACGACAAACATCACGACAAGAACCATACACAGCACTCGCTTTGCCATGAAGTGCCTCCTTCCTCAAAATGATACGGCTATTGTGCGACCGGTAGTCGGATATCGAAAGGTATTGCAGTACCGTTTTCCGTACCGTTCTTGTCGGCCCGGCAAAAAAAACGGACGATACGATCCCGTCGTATTCCCCGGCGCAACCGTCCGATGCCGCCCGTTCATAAATCGATAATCCCGTCGTGAAGCGCGATCTGCATGACCTTCGAACGATCGTGAACGCCGGTTTTCTCGTAGATTCGACAGACGTGGTTGCGCACCGTCTGTTCCGCGAGAAACAATCGCGTCGCAATCTCGCCGTTGTCGTACCCGCGCGCAAGTAGCTTTGCGACTTCGCGTTCGCGCCGACTCAACTCGCGATACCACTCGGGCAGCTCCCGCCCGGCGGTGCCGTCAACAGACCGTGCAGTCATCGACTTCATGAACTTCTCGGCAACGCCTTGCGAGATCTGGTACGCGCCGCCTCTGAGCGCGCGGAGGGAGTTGATCAGTTCCATCGGCGGCATTTCCTTGAGCAGGTATCCTTCGGCCCCGTATCTCATCGCGCTGACGACGTACTCATCGTCGTCGAAAGTCGTGAGAATCATCACCTGTATCTCCGGATGTGCGGTTTTGATCACGCGTGTCGCCTCTACCCCGTCGACGGGTTCCATCCGGATATCCATCAGCACGACGTCGGGGAGGAGCTCCTCGACCATACGGGCAGCGACGTCGCCCGAGTGCGCAATACCGACGACTTGGATGTCTTTTGCGCAGATCTCGATTACCTTCCGGAGGCTCTCGACGAAAAGCACCTGATCGTCGACCAGCAACAACCTCATTGTTTTCTCCTCGTGTTACTCTGCAAATACGGGGATCTTGACCAGGACGCGAAACCCGTATCGAGTGGCGATGAACGAGATCTCACCGCGTACGGCCTCGACGCGTTCGCGCATACCGCGGAGCCCGAGTCCTTCCTCGAACTCGGTCGACACAGAACCATTGTCCAGAATCGAGACGTGGAGGATTCCGTCGGCGACGCGAAACAGCACATCGACGCGGTCGGCGCGGCTGTGACGGAATGCATTCGTGAGGCCTTCCTGAACGATCCTGTACACGGTCTCGTTGATCTCTTCACCGAAACTCCGGGGTATATTCCCCCATTCGACACGGATTGTCGTTCCGGTCGATGCCTCGAATGTGCGTATCAAGCGTAGAAACGTCGGTACGCCGGGCTCGGGGACGCTCGATAAGCTTCGGAGTTTCCGAAGTACGATCCGCGTTTCGCGCAGACAAGCCTGAACAAGGTCACGGGCTTTTTCGATCATCGCGACCGTTGCGACCGGATCATCGGTTACTGTGAGTTTCGCGGCGGAGAGCAACATACTGAGGTTCGTCAGAGCGTAACCGGTCGTATCGTGCACCTCGCGCGTAATACGCTTTCGTTCGTTCTGGATCGAGCGCTCTTCAAGCAGCCTCGCGTACTCCTGGAAGCCGGTGTTAGCTTCGGTCAATCTCCTGATCGCCTCTTCGTGCTCGAACGCTCGGACGCGGGCGGTCCGGGAGTCGGTGATCAACCGGCCGATGATGAACCAGAGCCCGACAACGAGCACCGACACGGCTGCGGCAGGCGGGACGCCGGGCGCCATCGGATCGTTAAGGCCTGCGCCGGATATGCCCAAGTACTGCGGCGGAAGCAGCGAACTCGCCCAGACGACAAAAAAAACGGCCGCAGCGGCAAGTGCCGCTCCGGGACGCGAGGAAACGAAGAGATCGCCGTACCACGCGACGGCAAGCGCAGTTCCGACGATGTCGCCGTCGACGCACGACAGCGCGGCGACAATGACGATCAACGCGCGAACGCCGAGGAACACGAACCTGATCCGCAACCGTCGCATGATGTGGCCGACGATTGACAAGGAAAAATCTATTCCGACGAGAAGCGCAACAAATGAGGCAAACTCCGGCACCGAACGAGTCTCGCTCATGTAAACGGGCACAACGGCCGCGTGCGCGGCGACCGAGATGATCGCCGCAAACCAGCAGCTTCGCCCGTGATGTGTTCGCTCATGCATTTACGCATTATGAGATCGGTTTTGCTTCGCGGTCAAGAAGAGAATCCGGTAGCGCTTACTCCACTCCCGGCAGAAGGATGTTGTGCCCTCCGTCGACAAACAGCGTCTGCCCGGTGACGTTCCGGGACATATCGGAGGCGAGCCACACCGCGGAGTTGCCGACGTCGTCGATATCGATGTGACGCCGTAACGGCGCGCTTTCGGCGAACTGCGCGTGAGCGTCCTTGAAGCCCGGGACGCCGGCCGCGGCGAGCGTCCGGATCGGCCCCGGTGATACCACGTTTACGCGTATCCCGCGTGGTCCGAGTTCCGCGGCGAGATATCGGGCGCTCGACTCGAGCGCGGCCTTCGCGGGGCCCATTACGCGGTATCCGGGTGCTACCTTCTCACCGCCGTAGTACGATAACGTCATGATCGATCCGCCGTCGCCCATCGAAGGAACCGCGGCGCGCGCCAGCGCGACGAGCGAGTACACGCTGACGTCCATCGCGATCCGGAAGCCGTCGCGACTCGTGTTCAGGAACTCCCCGGTCATGTCGGCGCGCGGCGCAAACGCGATCGCGTGAACGAGGATATCAATCTTCGGTACGTGATCGTTCAGACGCCCGAAAAGCCGCTCGATCTGCGCGTCGTCGGTGACGTCGCACTTCTCGACGAACGTCGAGCCGAGTTGCTCGGCGAGTGGGCGGACGCGCCGCTCGAAAGGATCGGATGCGTACGACACCGCGATCTGCGCTCCGTGAGCGTGAAGCGCACGCGCGATTCCCCACGCGATCGAGTGATCGTTCGCGATACCGAACACGAGCGCGGTTTTTCCTTCGAGCATTTTCATGATTACTCCTTCCGCCCGGTATCGTACAGCAGCCGCTCGCGCGAGTACAGACCCGATTTTGCGACAGCATTGATTATTTGTAAATAAAACGTGACAATGGCGTACGGTCAAAGGGAGAAATCGGTGATTGAGCTGCACGGGAAGGTCGCGCTTGTGACAGGGGGAAGTCGAGGTATCGGACGAGAACTGATTGCGTCCCTGTCACGCTCCGGCGCCGATGTAGCGTTCTGTTATCGCTCCGACGAAAGCGCCGCGACGACCGCGTGCGCAGAGATTCTCGAGCAGACCGGTCGTACGGTTCTTCCGGTGCAAGCGGACATCACGGCCGGGGCCGACCGAAAACGTCTCGTCGCGGAAAC
>PXBQ01000047.1 GCA_003566875.1 Spirochaetaceae bacterium
CGTACGCCTCGAGCACCGAGTGGTGTGCAACGACAACTTCATGGTTCTCGAACGAGTGGTTCATCCAGTCGGCTGCCGCAATGTGAAACGGATGGTTCGCGTGCAGACACGCCACCAAGACCGAACCGTCCACGCCGAGCTTCATACGGGGAAGCCGCTTTTCCGGTTCACGACGTCGGACCGTATTGCGTCAAGATCGAAGATGTCCGCCGGCGCTTGGCCGGCACCGGTATCGATCGCGACGACACGGCCGCGTCGCACAACGCGGTGCTCGGTACGCGACGGTATCAGTGTGATCCCGTCGGGATCTGCGACGATCTCGAGTTCTGTCCCGGACACAATGCCGTATCGATCGCGGAGCGTCTTGGGGATCACGACTCGACCGGCGGAATCGATCTTTATCCTGGTCGTCATGAGACAATGATACCATGAGGAATGGTAAATGGCTAACAAAATGGGACACCGCGCCCAAAGTTTACGCAATATCACAGCGGCCGGACGAAAAAAGCAGGGTCGGCGCTCCGACGACCGAAACCATCGTGTCGAGCCGTGTAAGCTCGCGCAGAAGATCCTCGCGCAATGTGCAGCAGATACAGCCGTTCGAGAGCTCGACGAGCAGCTCGTCGGTCCGGCTCGATCGATTAGGCCGGGTCCAAAACAAAAAAACTTGACAAATCGCCCGTGGGGGCTTACGATGCCTTTAGTTCGTTTCTAGAACGAACTAAATATCCCAAAAGGAGAAAGGTATGACCAGGAGAATTCTAGCGGTTTTTTTTGTCGGTATCTTCGTGATGGCCGGCGTCGTGTACGCGGGTGGCGCCAAAGAGGACAAAGTGACTCTGCGGATCGACACGTGGGAGAATCCGTCGACGACCGAGGCTCTCAGGGAGCTCAACCGACGTTTTATGGAGAAGTACCCTGAAATCAACGTCGAGCTCACCACGAGCCCTACCGATCAGTTCAACCAATCGAACCCGTTGCGCATTCAAGCCGGCGATGTCGATATCTGGTCCGGGTTCGGGTTTGCTCAGGAGGTACGTGACTTCCACGGCGACAATATCGAGCTCGCGCAAGCGTATCAGTACATTGAGGCGGGTCTGGTGGAGCCGCTGGATGGGCAGAACTTCATCGACAACTACAAGCAGGAGAGCATCGAGTCGTTCATGACGTACAACGACCGCGTTTACGGCGTCTGCATGGGAAGCGTCGTGATTTCGGGAATCTTCTGGAACAAGGATCTTTTTGCGGAGCACGGACTCGAAAAACCGCAGACGTACAGTGAACTCGTCAACGCGGCCGAGACGCTCCAGGCCGCAGGCGTAACGCCGTTCACGGCAGCCGGTGCGCCGGTCTGGCCGATTGACATGATCATGCACGGGTTCATCGGGGCTCTGTACGACGACGCGCTTGAGCTCGAGCGATCGCTCTGGACCGGTGGGGCCGGTTTTGAGGATCCGCGGTACATCGAGGCTCTCAGACGTTATCAAAATCTCCTGCTGAACTATTACGAACGCGGATTTCAGTCGATCGACTACAATCCACACGTCGGGCGCTTCGCGACCGGAACGATCGGGATGCTTCCGGACGGTATGTGGCAGGCAAACGCGATTGCCAACGCGATCGAGACCGCGGGCACGGGTTTCGAGTTCGGATACATGCAGGTTCCGGCGAGTGACAATCGCGATGATAACCAGACATACTTCGGTAAAGGCGACCTCATGTGGTTCGTTCACGCAGACTCGAGAGTGCAGGACGAAGCGATGCTGTGGCTCGAGTTCATTTCCGAGCCGGATAACTACACGTACTTCATCAACACGGTGGGTTGGCTCCCGACGCAGGACGTTGAAGTGGAGAACGAGATTCTCAACGCAGTGAGCCAGTATCCGATGGATCTCGCGTTCGAGCAGCTGCACATTTCTCGCCCGACGCAGGGCGAGATGGCGAGCGGCCAAGTCCACTTCCTCACTCCGATGGGTACCATCGAGTCGCCCGAACGCTTCGCGGCGCAGGCGATGGCCGATTGGCGAGCGGCGGAGTAAAGCCGGCCTCGTTTATAAGAGGGCAAACGCCCACAGATATACGGCTTGTATCGGTCCCGCTGCGTGAGCGGCGGGACCGTCTGCAGGAGGGGTAATGGGGACAAACGTCAATCCGTTCAGGTTTGGTCGGAAAATAGGGTGGGTGGCACCGTACGCTGTGCTCGCACCGGGTTTGATCATCTTCTCAATTTTTCACCTTTTCCCTTCGTTGGCGACCATCGCGTTCTCATTCACCGACATCACGCGTACTGGTTATCGCGAGGTTTCGTTCGTCGGTTTCGGCAACTATATTGAGTTTTTCCGACCGGCCCAGTTTTACGAGAAGTGGATCGCTCTGAAGAACTCGTTCGTGTTCGCCGTTTTCGTCGTTTTTATCCAGAACGCGGTCGCATTGATGTTCGCGATCATCCTTGATAGAGCGTGGAAAGGGAGAGGGCTCTTCCGAGGGGTGCTTTTTCTTCCGGTCGTGCTCGGAATCACCGTGAACGCGCTTATATGGAGATTGATGTTCAATCCGTTCGGCGGTCCGGTAAACATGCTGGTTGAGAGAATAACCGGATTCAGTCCGCTTTTCTTCGCCGACCCGCGGATGGCGTTCCCTCTGATCATCTATATTCAGATCTGGAGCTACACCGGGTATTCTACCGTTATTTACCTCGCCGGTCTGCAGGCGATACCAAAGCAGCTCTACGAGTCGGCGACGGTCGACGGCGCGAGCGGCTGGACGCGGTTTCGCTCGATCACGTTCCCGATGATCGCGCAGGCGACGACGGTCAACATTCTTCTCTCGATTATCGGCGCGCTTCGGACCTTCGACACAATATACGTCACGACGAACGGGCAATTCCGGACGTACACGATGGCGTTTTATATGTTCCAGCTCGCTTTCACCTCGACAGGAAGTGCCGGTGGCGGACGGCTCGGTTTTGCTGCAGCGGTAGCCACGCTGCTCTTCCTGATAATTTTTGTCGTTGCGCTTTTTGCCCAGCACTTCCTGAGGAAGAGGGAGGTGGATTTATGAGTTCCGAAATTCGGCGCGTTGGGGCGCACAAATATCACCTGGCCGGCAAGCTTCGGTCGGCAAGTGTCATCGGCGGGTTCGCGCTGTTTATCACGTTGATCTACGGGTATCCGCTACTAAACCTCGTGAACGTATCGTTGAAGACGTCGGCTGAGTTCATGCTCGATCCGATCGGTTTGACCAGTACACTTCATTTCCAGAACTATGTTCGCGTTTTGGTTACCAATGATTTTACTCGCAATTTCTTCAACAGTTTGTACTACCTTGCGGCTTCAAACGTGCTTACGATCTCGATGACATCGCTCGCGGCGTTCGTTATCTCCCGACGCTACGTGCGATTCGCAGCGTTCTTCTACGTTTTGTTTCTTGCGGGCATATTCCTTCCGGATCCGTTGATCCCGCAGTTCTACCTATTGAACAGTATCGGTTTGTACAACAATCCAATTGGATATATCCTTTTGAAAGCGAATCCCGGCATCGTTATGCTGCTCATGGTCGGTTACTACAGGACGATACCGAGTGAGTTCGACGAGGCGGCGGCTCTCGACGGATGTGGGACGACGCGGTACCTCTTCACGTTTATCTTCCCTATGAGCAAGCCGATTTACGCGAGCGCTGCGATCCTGTTTTCGGTGCAGATCTGGAACGACATTATCGGGACGACCGTATTTCTCACGAGTCCGAGGTACTATCCCGTTATCCGCGCGTTGTTCTCGTTCGTTGGCCAGTACGGTACTGATTGGCCCCCGCTCGCCGCTGCGGTGTTTCTCGTAGCAGCGCCGCTCATTGTTCTTTTCCTGTTCTTCCAGAAGTACATTATCAGTGGTATTGTGTCCGGCGGGATAAAGGGATGATGACACGGCTTCGCCTCGGAGAGCGCTTGAGGCGAAGCCTGGCGGTTACCAGATCCTCGGATGTGCATCGATGCAGTTGAACAAAGTGAACGAGGCAAATACTAGACGCGTTTTGCAGCAAATCTGGATAAGCGGTGGAACCACCAGAGTCGCACTCGCGAAAGAGCTCGGCCTTGTGAAATCTACCGTGAGCAGGATTATCTCGATGCTGCTCGATGACGGCATTGTGCGCCAGACTGCGCCCCGGAACGACAGAGCCGGCGTCGGCAGAACTCCTGTTCGGCTCGAGATCAACCGGCGTCACGGCATGATCGTGGGTCTGGAGCTGCAGACCGATTTCTACAACGCCGTCGCGATCGATATCACCGGAGCGGTCATTCGCACGTGGTCCGGCTCGATTTCGATGTCCGGGAAGGACACGATGGCAGCTTTTTTTGAGATTACCGAACGTATCAATCCGTGGATCGAGAGCAGTGAAATCCCGCTGATCGGAATGGGTATTGCACTCGCCGGTCTCGTCGACCAGAATCGTGGTGCAATCCTTCAGTCGAACCCTCTTAGTATCACCGAACCCGTCGAGTTTGTTCAGGCCGTCGAAAACCGAGTATCGGGTCCGGTCATGATCGGAAACGACGCAAACTGCGGCTGCTGGAGTGAACTTGTTTCTCGGCGAAACTCGCGACACGACAATTTCCTCTTCGTTCTGGGCGAGTTCCGGGCGGGCCAGACAACAAGAAGTGGGTACTGGGGGATCGCGATCGGACTAGGCCTCGTGCTCAACGGCGGACTTTATCATGGAGCGTCGTACTCAGCCGGTGAGTTTCAAAGTATCCTCTGGGAGCCGGGTAACGATGGACAGTTGTCAATCACGAACGACGAGGCGCGCCGGCTCAAAGAGGACCCATCCGTGATGGTCAGGGCGCTCCGGGAGTTGTGCTCCCACGTCGCGTTCCTGGTGAACACCTTGAACTTGACGAACGTCCTGTTCGGCGGCGAGATCACCGAGTATCGCGAAATGTTACGGCCGATCCTCGAGGAAGAGATTCAGCGGAATTGGTCGTACCCCAACCGAGTAGCGTGTGACGTGGAGTTTTCGTCGCTCGGCGTAAACGCCGTGGCTTACGGTGCGGCCGGCATGGTCCTTGCCAACACATTCACGGTCCCCGACGTCTTTTCCGGTTAAAGCGCTGCGTATTATCTCGTTCGTACCGATGTTTCGACGACGCACGCCGCACCGCGATTCACACCGCGTTGCGGCTCGCGTTGATCGACGGCGCGAGCGACTTGATCACGATCTTCTCCAACACCGCGGCGATTTCGGCCGGCGGCTCGTCGCGCAGCATCGCGAGAGCGTACTGCTGGATCACGAGAACCGGGAGAATCATCCGCTCGCGCGTCCGGATCGACTCGAGAGCCGAGGGGTTAGCGACGGGAGACGAGCCGCTCGCGCTCAATCGCTCGAAGGTCTCGCCGGTTCGGCGCGCCTCGTCGCGCAGCCGTCGCCAGAACTC
>PXBQ01000539.1 GCA_003566875.1 Spirochaetaceae bacterium
CCCGGCGATCGCATCTTCGACCGTGAGGAAGGTCTTCTCGGCAGGAACTCCGACTTCTTTTTGCGTCAGTTTGAGGTTCGCCGCCTCAAGATCGACAAATCCAACGAGGTCTACTGCTTTGACGTTCGGAACTACGTTCTTTGCCCAGTTTCGACCCCATCCGCCCATTCCTACCTGGATTACTTTCAACGCCATCTCATACTCCTGTTTCTAAAGGTTATTCGCGTCGACGGGCACGCGGTCAATTCTCTGTCCGTAAAATCGATACGCCGTACGCCTCGAGCTCGATCTTAGCTCCCGGTTTCTCTCCCGTGAGCATGTCGACAAAACGACTCTCGCTCGGCAGATCGACGGTCTTTCGGCTCGGCGTATAGTTCTGAACGAAGACATACGTGTTCTCGGCGTCCCGGCGAACCGACGCGACGACGCCGTGAGGAAGAGTCGACGAGATCGCGCACGGCACGTCGAGAAGGTCGATCAATCGGCCGTACAACGCGTCGAGGAACTCCTCCTCCATTCGTGCCGCGATGTAGTACGCCGTGCCCGCGCCGACGCGGTTACACGTGACCGCCGGACGGCCCGCGTAGAAATCCGACTCGTACGTAGCGAGAACCTCCGCCGTTTCGGCGTGGATGAGATCGCATAACTCGTATCCGGTGTATCTACCGCTGAGCTCGACCGAGTTTCCGTCGCGAAAAACGATCCCGTTCGTTTCTCCGGGGTACAAGGCGTCGATCTCCTCGCTCCAGATTCCGAGAATCGGCCGAAGCGGCCCCGGGAATCCGCCGAGAAAACAGAGATCGGTTTCGTCGACGACTCCGCTCCAGTACGTCGCGACAAATGCGCCGCCGGCTTCGACGTGCGCGCGCACGCGATCGGCGAATCCCGGCTTCACCATGTACATCATCGGAGCGACGACGATTCGGTAGCCGTCGATCGATCCGTCACCGTCGACGATATCGACCGGAACGCCGGCCTTGTGGAACGCGCGGTAGTGGTTCATCACCGTCTCGACGTACGCGGTACGCCCGTCGTTCCGCGGGCCTTGCGATTCATCGAGCGCCCACCGGCACTCCCAGTCGAACACGATCGCGACCGAGGCGGGGACCGTCGAACCCGCGACGCGCTCGAGCTTCTTGAGTATCTCACCGAGTTCGGCGACTTCCGCGAACACGCGCGTCTCGCCGTGCCCGACGTGGTCGACGACCGCTCCGTGAAACTTCTCGCTGCTACCCCGGCTCTTGCGCCACTGGAAGTACTCGATCGTATCGGCTCCGTGCGCGACAGCCTGGAGCGACGAGAGGATGTGGACGCCGGGCCGCTTGAGCTTCGCGACAGGTTGCCAGTTCGTAACGCTCGGCGTGCTTTCCATCAGCATGAACGGCCGTCCGCGCTTGATCGACCGCATGAGATCGTGAGCGAACGCGACGTCGGCCGCACGGCGGTAGTCGTTTTCGGCTTCCGCCGATCGTCCGGTCGCGCCGTGATCGTACGGCGCGTGCCACTGCGGGTAACTGTCCCACGACACGACGTCGACAATCGACGAGAACTTGAAGTAATCGAGCCCGGGGTAGGTGCCCATGAAGTTCGTCGTGATCGGCACGTCGGGTGTGAGCCGACGAAGAGGCTCGATCTCGACCTTCATGAACTCGATCGTCTGGTGCGTCACAAAACGTTTCCAATCGATCACGAGACCGTGCAGCGACGTCTCGCCGTGCGGAGCCGGTGATTCGATCTCCGACCAATCGCGATAGCTGTGACTCCAGAACGCGGTCCACCACGCGCGGTTCAACGCGTCGAGGTCGTCGTTGTACCGCTTCCGCAGCCACAGACGGAACGCTTGCTGCGAAAGTTCTGAGTGGTCCTCTCCGCCGTACTCGTTCGAGACGTGCCACACGAGTAGCGCCGGATGATCCTTGTACCGTTCGGCAAGTTTCGTGTTCATGATCGTCACTTTTTCCATCATCACCGGCGACGAGTAGTTGTGATTATGTCTGCGCCCGGGCAGGTTCCGGACGCGGTTCGGGCCGACGCGGTTTGTCTCCGGGTACGCGATCGACAACCACTGCGGGCGCGATCCCGACGGTGTGGCGAGACACGCGAAGGCGTTTATCTCCGCGAGCCGGTCGAGGATGTCGTCGAGCCACTCAAAACGGAACTCGCCCTCGCGCGGTTCGAGCGCGGCCCACGCGAAAATCCCGACGTTCATGATGTTCGCGCCGGCGCGTTTCATCAGCGCGAAGTCTTCGTCAATGATATGCGGCATGTGAAGCCACTGATCCGGGTTGTAGTCCGCTCCGTGCAGGAGGCCACGCGCGCGCGGATCGAAGATCGGTTGGTGTGAAATCATGCGTTCACTCTCGTCGACGATACGTCCGATGTCAAGATGCGTCGACGATCGCCGCGAGCCTGCGCACGTTTTCGGCATCGGGTCCGTCTCCGTCGAGCCCCGGCACTTCGAGAAAACACGGCAGATCGAGAACCTGAGGGATGTTCAGGAAGTGCGCCATGTCGTCGGCCGGGATGAGCCCGTCGCCGATGTTGTCGTGCCGGTCGCGCCCCGAGTCGAACGGATCGCGGCTATCGTTCACGTGGATACACGTCAGATCGTCCCAGAGCTTGAGCCGGTCGATCTCGTCGATCGCGTACCGGACCTCCGTCGGCGCGGAAGCGTCGGGATCGTTTCGGGCCGGATTGCTGCCCGCAGGTCCGAGCGCGTAACCCGCAGCGTGCGAGTGGCACGTGTCGAAGCACCATTTCAGGTTCGCGGCAGCGACAGTATCGAGCAGCCACCGGATCTCAGCGAGATCGCTCGAGAGCTTTCCGCTCTGTCCGGCCGAGTTCTCGATCAGAAAGTGAGCCTCGGGTGGGCTCGCCTCGATGATCTCCGAGACTATACGCGCAACGACATCCTTCACCGCGTCCCATCCGCGACGCTGGTGGCTCCCCAGGTGCACGACGATTCCTCCGCCTCCGATCGCGGCGTCGAACTGCATGTCGTACACAAGGACGTCGCGCGATTTCCGGACGAGATCGGGATCTTCGGACGCAAGGTTTATCAAGTATAGCGAGTGAGTTACGATCGGCGACACTCCGGTCGTCTCGACCGCCGAGGCCGCAGCGTCGAAATCGATCTGCTCGATCGGTTTCCTCCGCCAGACACGAGGGCTTCCCGAAAAGACTTGTACGCAATTACACCCAATTTCTTTTGCACGTTCGACAGCTCGGTGTGGGCCGCCTGCGGCAGAAACGTGCGCACCAATTTTCCTCATGATTCCTCCACGACGATCGTACAGGAAACCATCGATTTGCGCCACGAGATCACGTAAAAACGAGGTGCGCGGCGCACCGGGTCTCAGGATGCATTGTATTTCGTCCGCGGCGTTGGTATACTCGCCCCCAATGAGATAAACACACCGCGAGCACTGCGTTCCAATCGTCTATACCATCCTATCCGACGACATCGAACTCATCCGACTCGACGAGATAAGTCCCGGAGTGTGTATCTGCGCTGTGCAATAGAGGGAGTCCGCAATGAAAATTTTGATTATCGGTGCCGGTGCGATCGGAACGACGTACGCGAAGGAACTCGCCGCGGCCGGCCACGAGATCACGATGTTCGTTCGCCGCCATCGTCTCGTGTCACTTACCGCGCAAGGCATTCCCGTCCGATGCGTCGATCATCGCTCGGGCGAGCGAGTCGTAACCGAATCGGTGTTTCACGCGGAGTTTGTCGACACGATTCCCGAAAAACGAGTGTTCGACCTCATAATCGTCGCGACGCCGCGAACCGAAAACGCGGGGGTACTTTCGATTCTCGCATCGCACCCGAGCGCGGGACCCGTTCTGTTCCTCCAGAACAACTGGGCAGGGATCGACGAGATCGGACGTTATCTGCCCGCCGCTCGGTATCTATTAGGCTTTCCGAGCGTAGTCGGCGGAGGACGTCGCGAGGGAGTCGTCGATGTCGTGTTGTCGCCGCGCGGGACGACGATGCTCGGCGAACCCGACGGCGCTTCGACCGAGCGACTCAAACGGTACCGGGAGGTTTTCCGTGCCGCCGGGCTCCGGCCCGCGACGACAAACCGAATAATCCCGTGGCTTATGACGCAGTACGTGCAAAATGCGAGTGGAATAGGATTGTTCCTGAAGTACGGCTCGCCACGTGAGGTCGTCAGCGACGCCGAACGCCTCGACGAGTTGATTTCGCTTACGCGTGAAGGGTTGAAGGTCTGCGCCGCGCGTGGAGCACACCCAGTTACGATGTCACCAATCAACCGGATTTACCTGCCGCGTATCGCGTTGATCCCGCGCCTCAAGCGAATTTACTCAAACGATGACGAGATCGCGATGCTCGAGCTTCACGTCGAGTCCGGGCGCGACGAGTTGATCGCCGGATACCGCGAGATTCTCTCCGAAGGGGAACGACTCGGCGTATCCATGCCCGAGTGGAGCGCACGAACCGAGTTTGTCGACCGCGCGGTCTCCGAAGCGGCCGGATTGACGCTGTAAGGCAAAGCTCCACCCGGGACGCGCGAGTCTTTCGAGCGAGCGCTACGAGCACCCGCCGACAACACACGACGCCGAGAGGTCGGCATCCGAGCTTCCTCCGACCCAAACGGTAAACGCACCGGACTCTACGACGTGTTTCCCGTCGCGTCCGGAGTACCCGAGCTCAGCCGCGCCAAGGGTGAACTCGACGTCTCGTGACTCTCCCGGCGCGAGGCTTACCCTCTCGTACGCGACGAGTTCACGGACCGGGCGCGTGAGCGCCGACACGGTGTCCTGCACATAACACTGGACGACATCCTCCCCCGCACGGCTGCCCGTGTTCGTGACCGTCGCGCTCACGCGGACCATCCCGTCCGCACCGACGTCTGAACACGCGATGCGAAGGTCGGAGTACGAGAACGTCGTGTAGCTCAGACCGTAGCCGAACGGGAAAAGCGGCGCCGCGTCGATGTCGCGATACGGAAATCCGACGCCGCCGACCGCGAGCATGTAAGGCCGCCCGGTGCTTTTGCGATTGTAGTACACCGGGATCTGTCCGGTCGAGCGCGGCATCGTGATTGGAAGTCTCCCGGAAGGATTCACGCGGCCGAAAATCACGTCGGCAATCGCGTTCCCACCCTCTGTTCCGGGATGAAAAGCGTATAAAACCGCCGCGGCCAGGTCGATCAGACGAGGGATCGCGAGCGGACGGCCGGCGATCACGACCGCGACGACCGGCTTACCGGTCCGCGAAATCGCCTCGAGCAGCTCCTCCTGTCCCGGAGGCAGGACGATCTCGGCGACGTCGTTCGCCTCGCCGCTCCTGATCGGGTTCTCTCCCAGCACGACGACCACGACGTCGGCCGACGACGCGTAATGGACCATCAGGTCTGTCTGAGCGCTCTCGACG
>PXBQ01000225.1 GCA_003566875.1 Spirochaetaceae bacterium
ACGGAATTCCGCCGATCACACCCGCCGTGCTCAGCGCTTCTGATTGATATCCAGCCGCAAATCAAACCTGTGCAATTCCGCGCGAGCCGAACTGCACCCAAAGGACTCGCATGTCTCATACCACATTTCCCGAAACAAGTTTCGCGGAACTCGACCTCATCACTCCGATCTTGGAGGCCCTTCGAACCGAAGGGTACGAAACACCGACCGAAATCCAGGCGCGCGCGATCCCCGTCCTGTTGACGGGGCAAGACCTGCTCGGAACGTCGCAGACCGGGGGCGGCAAGACCGCCGCTTTTGTACTACCGATGCTTCAGGCGCTCTCGGTCGCGCAACAGAAGGAACGCGTCTTTGAAGAGCCTCCCGCGGCCCATCGGCCGTCGAACGGGAAAAACCTCGACAAACGACGGAGCGGCAAGGGCGGCTCCCGGTTTCAGAGCCCCCTCGACCGGTTACCGGGACGCCCTGGGCGGATCGTGCAGGCACCCGCGCGACCGAGCGCGTTGATTCTCGCGCCGACGCGGGAGCTAGCGGTTCAGATATCCGAGAGCGTTCGTGCGTACGGCGCGCGGCTCAAGATCCGTCACACCGTCGTGTACGGCGGCGCGTCAAAAGTCGGCCAGGAGCGCGAGCTAGGCCGACAGCCCGAGGTACTCGTCGCAACGCCGGGCCGCCTGCTCGACTTCATCAATGAGAAAAAGATCATCCTCGAAGAGGTTCGGTATCTCGTTCTCGACGAGGCCGACCGGATGCTCGACATGGGGTTTATCCCGGACGTTCGTCGAATCGTCGCGATGACCGCGAAGAACCGGCAAACCGCGATGTTCTCGGCGACGATGCCGCGCGAGATCGCCGATCTCGCCGCGGGGATCCTGACGGATCCCGTGCGGGTGCAGTGCGAAAGCGGAAGCATGACCGTCGTCGCGATCGACCAATCGGTGATGTTCGTGAATCAGGACGACAAGCTCGATCTTCTCGTGAACCTCATCGAGAAGCACCAGATGTACAAGGCACTCGTGTTCACGCGCACGAAACATCGCGCGTCGCGCATCGCGAAGGCGCTCGGAAAGCTGAACATCGAGAGCGACGCAATTCACGGCGACAAGACGCAGAGCGCCCGTATGCGCGCGATGGATCGATTTCGCAAGGGCGAGATCCAGGTTCTTGTCGCGACCGACGTGGCCGCGCGCGGCATCGACGTCGACTCGGTTACACACGTGATCAACTTCGAGATGCCCGCGGAGGCCGAGGCTGAGACGTACGTCCACCGCATAGGTCGCACCGGCCGGGCCGGAGCAGTCGGCGCGGCAGTCTCGTTCTGCTCACGCGACGAGGTTCGGTCGCTCCGTGCGATCGAAAAACTCACGAACACGACGGTCCGCGTCGAGCGCGACCACGCGTATCACATCGAGATTCCGACCTCAGCGCCACGCTCAAAAGGCTTCGGCAATCGTCGAAACGGAGGCAGCGGCGGTAGCGGTGGAAACGGCGGCAACTCAAACGGCAACGGTTCGGGTGGTCGCGGCGGACAACGGAGCCGGTTCGGCGGCTTCTCAAAACCGTCCGGCGGTGGTAATCCACGGTCGCGCGGGCGCTGAGAACCGACTCCAAAAAAGCGCGTAGCACACCGATGTGCTACGCGTTTTTTCGTGGCGGCATACTGCATTCCACTCGCCGATTATTTGTTCTATAACGAGATAGATGAAAAAACGGACGGAACTCGCGGCGTATCGCCCCGACGGCTTCGCGTATCAAGAGTTTTCACAGGAGTTTGTGTCGCGCTTGACGCGCGCGCTGCGTAAGGAATCGTGGGGGCGCAACTTCATTCAGCTCGCGTGGACGGCCGGACCGGTCACGTACCTAGCGCTCAACGGTGGTTACTTCATCGGTTTCGGCGTCCCAGCACCCCCGGAACTGTTCCTGTACTTCGGCGGTTACACGATCATCGCGGGTGCCTTCGCGGTTGTCGTGCGCATAGGGTATAACGCGCTTCACGGCGCCGAAAACGAGCGCATGGAGACCGCGTTGACCGACGTGATGGGAAGGATCCCGGAGCTCATCGCGGAAGCTCGAAACCGCAACCTCGAGACATACGAGGGCGACGATCGTGTTCTTCTCGCGGCGAAGTACCTGCTCGATAACAGCGACGCCACCGAGCAAATGGTCCAGCAGGCGATTCTCGACCTCACGGGTGACGACGCTTTGGCGACCGGAGTCCGTTCGATTGAGGTATACCGGCGCGCGGGTTTGTTCGAACGAGTGAGGGATGTACAATCGACGATAGCCGGTCGGCTCGCGTCGGCTCTTCCGTCGATCGAATTTCGGTCTGAATCGGTCGCCGAGCAGGTCCGACGTCGTTTTGCCGGCGTCGTTGCTCCGAAACATCAAGGCCGCGCCCGCGTCGAGGGTTTTATCGAGCGTACCCTCGCGGCCGGCGAGAGCGACAGCTACGATCTCATGAGTCTCTCCGATGCCGAGGAGATTTTGACACTGACTTTCGAGTTTCTCGCGGGAAGATCGTTCACGTACTTCTCTTTGCAGTACGTTGGTGCGCAGTCTTTGCGCGATCTGGAACGGCATCTTGAGCGCGCACGGCGCGAGCTCCGCGAAGCAATCCACGTACGAAACAGCCGGCTTCGCGTGCTCGCGGAGTACCTCAACGAGTCCGAGGCGATCCATCGCGTTCCCGCCGCGATTCCCGTTATTCACGCGATCGACGACGTGTACACAAACGTACGACGCGCGGTCGACGACGTTTACTTGGAAATGAAGCGGCGCACCGAAGCAGAGAAACCGCGGTTCACTCCCGACGAGGCACGGTTCTTCCGATCTCTGATCCATCTTTGGGACGCTCTTCACCGAGCAAACGAGACGGTCGATCGCCGACGCGTGATGCTCGGTCGAGTACTAAGGGAGTACGAGAAAAGCGTTCGGACGACCCGCAGCGCCGCACGGATCCTGGCACCGCGGCAGACCGGTGACGGGGTCCGCCTGATGCCGCGCCATATTTCACTCACCGTGACGGAACGCCTACGGCTTGCGTTGAAGGTCGCAGATGTGGTCAACGACACGGCGTTACGCGCACGGTTTACACGCGCATCGTCGGCCGACGCGTACGACGCGGGTAGTTTTATGACCCGGGACGGCTACAAGCACCTCGCCGTTTCAACGGCGATTCTTCTCGATCAGATGATCGAACTCGGAAACGGCGAACTGCAGTCGGCGATCGAGGCCTCCGCCGCTGCGAACATCGGTTCGATCGAGGCCGGCCTGTCACGAGAGACGCGGATTGGGTGGGGCGTCGCGCTCGTACGTGAAATAAACAACGATGTCGGTACGGCAGCCGGGCGTCTTGTCGCGAGTCTCGCGTACTACCACGGTATGCGAATCACCCCCGAGGCAATCGACCATCTCGTCGGGGAGTACGGCGCTCAAGAGACATTGCTCCGCCGTTTCTCGGTCGACAACTCTCCGTCGGAACCAACTTCGCCGCCGCGATCACTCGAGAGCCTTAACCGGCAGTTTCTTGATATCCAGCCCCTGCCCCGAACGTATCACGCGGTCTCGGAGAAGATGCAACGTCGCGGGCGCGATCGTGAGCGCACCGGCCGTTGACACGTCGAATCGTGTCCGGTATCACGTCATAATAGTGTTTCGCCCGAAGATACTGACGTCATTTTCCGGATACTCGCTGCGACAGTTCGCTACCGACTCGTTTTCCGGATTGATCGTCGGAGTGATCGCCGTTCCGCTCTCGATTGCGGTTGCGGTCGCGTCCGGCGTCACGCCGCAACAAGGACTCGCGACCGCGGTCATCGCGGGCATCGTCGTCGCGGTCTTCGGCGGTGGGCCGGTTCAGGTCTCGGGGCCGACCGGGACCTTCGTCGTGCTCGCGTACGCGATCGGAGCGAGGTACGGATACGCGGGGCTTGCGCTCGCGACGATGATGGCGGGCGTGATCCTCGCGCTCATGGGCATCGCGCGTTTCGGGCGAGTAATTCAGTACGTGCCGTACCCGGTCGTGATCGGTTTTTCATCCGGCATCGCAACGGTGATCCTGGTTTCTCAGGTCGGCGATCTGCTCGGGCTGTCTCTGGTCGGTGCTCCGCCCGACGCGATAGCGCGGATCGCCGCGTATTTTGGCGCGCTCGACCGGATTTCGATAATCGACACGCTGATCGCGTTAGTGACGATCGGGATACTCGCGGGATGGAAGTACGTCTCGCAGCGCGTGCCGGCTCCACTCGTCGCGATCCTCGTCGTGACCCTTCCGGTCGCGCTCTTTGATCTGCCCGCCGTGACGATCACGACACGGTTCGGCGGCCTGCCGCGCGGAATACAGTGGTACGGCTTTCCGCCGGTCTCGTGGGAGCTGATCCGGGAGCTTTTCATCCCCGCGTTTACGATAGCGCTGCTGTGCGGAATCGAGAGCCTCTTCACCGCGGTCGTCGCCGACGGTATGGTCGGCGACCGGCACGATCCGAACACGGAACTCATCGCCGAGGGAGCCGCGAACTTCACGGTTGCACTTTTCGGCGGAATCCCGGCGTCGGGCGCGATCGCGAGAACCGCGACGAACGCGAAGAACGGCGGCAGAACTCCGGTCGCCGCGATCGCAAACGCTCTCGTCGTATTTCTTACGATCTCAATCCTCGCGCCGCTCGCGGGCTATATCCCAATCGCAGCGCTCGCGGGCGTACTCACCGTGGTCGCGTATAACATGGCCGAGTGGCGATCGTTCGCGGCTCTCGCGAAGGGCCCGAAGAGCGACATGATCGTCCTGCTCTCGACGTTCTCGCTCACCGTGCTGGTCGATCTCTCGGTCGCGATCCAAGTCGGCATGGTTCTCGCGGCGTTCTTGTTCATGCGCCGCATGAGCATCGTCGCGCAGGTAACGGTCACGAGGGCGGACGAAGAGTCCACGCTCGGCGACGACGGGTCCGAAATTATGCCACATGTATTCGGCACGGTAGGTATCCAGCGTAAGAAAGTTTTTATGCCCGCCGCCGAATACGGGATGGGCAATTACCGATACTCCCCCCACCCTGTGTATCATATTAAGGGCTTCCCGGGGGGTTATTCTCAGCTTTCTCACAAAAGCCGGACAGCCTTCCCCTAAAAAATTGTCAAAAGCCTCCCTGTGATTTTTCACATAACCGGTCTGTACCAGGCAGCGGGCAAAATGCATCCTGCTTATTGAACCGATATTGGCCATTGAAAAGAGCATCTGTTCATCCAGGTGCACCCCCATATCCCGGAGCTTATTTAATATATGGTAAGCCCTTCTTTCCCTGGCCTTCTGAAAAACATTAAGCTTGTGCTGGAACCACTTGTTCTCCCAGTTTATATAATAACCGACAAGATGAATCTCTTTGGAAT
>PXBQ01000159.1 GCA_003566875.1 Spirochaetaceae bacterium
CTGGTGCCCACATTGCCCGCGGCATCGGTGGCCGTGGCGACGGCCTCGAACAGGCCCGGCGTGTCCATGAGCACGGTGGCTCGCCCTTGGGTGTCGAGTGCTACGGCGGTGCCGCCGACGGTGAGACCGAGCGTCACGAGCACGATCATCTCCGACGGGGCCGCGATCTGCAACTGCCGGTGATCGGTCTCGACGGTCTTTACGTCCGGCTGCAGATCGACGATATTGGACCACGCGCTCTTCAGGTCCGGTAGCACACACTCAACGGCGTGAGCGAGTACGACCGTGTCGAGTGGGCCGAGCCCGCACGACTCGGCCGGTGTTTTCCGTCCGCCGCATAACCCGTTGACGACCGCCTCGGCAGTTTCCAGCGTGAGCTGCACGAGCATCGGCCCGTCGAGCGGCTTCACGCCGAGCAACGCAAACGCGCTTCCCGGCTCGGTATGATCGAGATGCTCGCTGATCGTGCACTGGTCGACCAGCGTGACTTTCACCTCGGCTTCGGCGCCGACCGCGCTCGACAGCGTGGGCGTTGCGAGCCGACAGAACGTCTCGTGAACGAAACAGATCGTACGGATCTGCTCGGCAGAGAACTTGTCCGGTCGTTTGAAATCGTACCGTTTCACCCGGTACTCGCGATCCGCGATCAGGTTTCGGTGGACGATCCGGTCCCCTCTTACGAGCTCAACTTCGTCCATGACGCTACTCCCCGGCCGTACGCGGCTCTACGCCGGTAAGCTCCGTGATTCGGATACCAAAACTCTCGTCGATCACGACGACTTCGCCCGTAGCGATCTCCTTGCCCGCCGCGCGTAGCGAGACCGGCTCGCCCGCGAGCGCATCGAGCTCGATAATCGTCCCCGGACCGAACGTCGCAATTTGCTCCACCGTGCTCGATGTCGCTCCGAGAACGACCTCGAGCGGAACGGTGATTTTCGAAAGCGTATCACCCATCGATCTCCTCCTTCGTCGCGACGAAGTACATCTCTCCATCGTCGCCAGAGACGATCGTCCCCGACGCGATCACCTGTCCACCGAGTTCAAGATCGCAGATCGCCGGCGCCTCGAGCGTCAATGCTCCCGACGCGGCAGCCTCGCGGTACTGCGCCAAACTCATCGTTCCGCGGCGGACGACGACTTTGCCTGGAAGACGGATTCCCTGCCCAACCGGACCGTTCATAAAAACATCGACTGCGGTGTCCATCGTCACCTCCCCTTTTCCATTCTTGTCTCGATGATAGTATGCCCCGCGGAACCGTGGACCGCCGCGACCGATTCGTCGGAGACGACACTATTTTGCCCCGAGTTGCACAGCGTACCGAGTCGGGTATCAGCCGGAGACGTAGCGCCGATACTCGCGAGGCGTGCGCAGCATGACGCGACGGAAGTAGCGATTGAAGAACGAGAGGTTGTGGTACCCGACCTGGAACGCGACTTCCGTGATCGAAGCCTCGGTCGCGCGCAGGAGTTCACACGCGTGGCGAATCCGCACGCGGTTGACGTACTCAAGCGGCGGCACACCGACTTCACGGCTGAACACGCGCGACAGGTACGATGCGCTGCAGCCGGGTATCGCCGCGAGCTCGGCGAGCGTCACGTCGTCTGCGTAGTTGTTCTCTATGTAGTCGATCACGTCGGAAAGCCGATACGCGCCGTCGCCGGCCGCGTCGCGCGTTTCGTCGAGAGTGCCGCGGTACACCAGGAGCAGAAGATCCGAGAGCAACCCGCGCACGCGTGCGCGGTAGGCTGCCGGCCGTTCGGTGAGTTCCGCGAGCAGGTCGGCCGCGACCCGGTCGATCTCACGACGCTCTCGCGTCCCGAGCGGGCACCAGCCGGACCGCGAGAGCTCGCCGAGAAACCGGCAGAACCCCGGCTCGCCGTAACTCGCGACCGAGATGTCCTGGACAACACGGTTTCCGAGCACGATGAGCCACCCGGTGAGCGACCGCAGAAAAACACGGGAGTCGGCGTCAGGCCACACCAGGTACGGACTCGATCCAGGACTCGCGCGGTCAGGCCCGGCGATGGCATCGCCGGCCCACACGACGAGAAGCAGAGTCGTCGAACTCGGATACGGCACGACAGGCCACACCACGGGGTCACGCCGAACCGTCACCGGGAGCAATGGATCCAAATAGAGTCGGGGCGCCGGGATGTCCATCGTTGGAGAGAGTATAACCAAGGCGCACGGGTAACTACTACGCTCGGGCGGACACCGACACTATTTTGTCGTTCGGTTGGGGTCGTTATTCGCTCGGCGTACGCGTCCAGCCGAAGCGATACCGACCGGCCGTCACCCGGAACGTGACGTCGTCCCCCGCGGTACCTTCCGGAACAACCAGATCCTCGAGCTGAGCTTCGCCGTCTCCGGCGTCGATCCGGATGTCGGACTGCCCGGCGGAGATCGTCACGCGCGCCGAGGCATTTGGCGGGACGACGATGTCGAGGTTCACGACTGCGCCTTCGACCGTCCACGCGGTTTTCGCCGGTCCGAACGGCGTCACGAGCTCGGCGCTCGCCTCGGTCACGCCGAAGCCCGGCCTCGGCGCGATTCGGATCGGAGGTTCGCCGGGCCGGCTCATCTCGACGGAAAGCCCGGCGACCGTGCGGTACATCCAGTCGCCAATCGAACCGTACGCATAGTGGTTGAAGCTGTTCATCGATACCGGACCGAATCCCCTCTCGTGCGTGTAGCTGTTCCAGCGCTCCCACATCGTCGTCGCACCCTGATTCACGGTGTACAACCACGATGGGTACTCTTCCTGCAGAAGGAGTCGATACGCGACGTCGTCGCGGCCGAAGCGCGACAGGACCGGACAGAGCAGCGGTGTACCGACGAACCCCGTCGAGAGACGCCAGCCGCGCAGCTCGAGCAGCCGCACGAGCCGATCGACGGCCGACTGCCGCAGCTCCTCCGGAAGCATGTCGAACGCGAGCGCGACGACGTACGCCGTCTGCGTATCTCCGAGCACGCGGCCGGCGGGCGTGACGTACTCGTCACGAAACGCCCGGACTACCCTTCGGTGCAGATCGCGAAGCGTAACGACGTCGCGATCCTTACCCAGGAGTTCAGCCATGCGGCGCAGGAGCTCTACGCTGTACGCGAAGTACGCGGTGCCGATCAGGTCTTTCGGCGTCGCCCCGATCGTGCTGCCTTCGGGAGCGTCCATCGAGACCCAGTCGCCGTACCCGCCCCAGTCCTCGATGAACTGATCCGACCGGATGAGGCCTCGGCTGCGTGCGCGCATCGACTCGACAAATCGATACATCGCGTCGTAGTGATCCTCGACGACGCGCAGATCGCCGTACTTCTCGTACACGACCCACGGGCAGATGACAAAGGCGTCGGACCACGCGGGTCCACCGTCGTTCTCGTCGGCCGCCGTCATGTACCGGACCGCCGGGGCGATCGACGGGATCGTTCCGCGCGGTCCCTGCGCGTCGGCCATGTCACGCTGCCACTTCACGAAGAACGGCGCGACCTGCATGTTGAACGCCGCGGTCGGGATGAAGACCTGCGCGTCGCCGGTCCATCCGAGCCGCTCGTCGCGCTGGGGACAGTCGGTCGGCACGTCGAGGTAGTTCCCGCGTTGCCCCCACCGGATGTTGCTCTGCAGTTGGTTCACGAGCGGATGGGAACACGTAAACGTTCCGGTTTCCTCGAGATCGTTGTACACCACGACACCGGTGATACGGTCCGCCTCTGGAGCCGACGCGACGCCGCTCACTTCGATGTACCGGAAGCCGTGAAAAGTGAACCGTGGCTCCCACACGAACTCGCGGTCGTCCGCGCATACGTAGGTGTCGGTCGCTTTCGCCGAGCGCAGGTTCTCGACGTACGGCGTTCCGTCGGGGTTGAGCATCTCGGCGAACCTGAGCGTGATCGTCGCGCCCTGCTCTCCCGACAGCCGAACGCGCGCCCAGCCGGTGATGTTCTGACCCAGGTCAAAGATGAACCGTCCGCTCTCGGGCTCGGTCCTCCCGACGGGAGTGAGTTCCGTGATCCGACGGATCGGCGGAACTACCTTCGCGTCGATCGCGGATTTGCGACCGCCGGCCCCGTCCCACGAGGCGGCGGCCGGCCCGATCACGCGAACCGGACTCCATCCGGATTCTTCGACTTCCGCCGTATCCCAGCCGGGCGGCTCAAGGCGCGCGTCGTAGCTTTCTCCGTCGTAAAGGTCGGAGACAAGCAGAGGACCGGTCCGCCACTGCCAGCTCCCGTCGCTCTTCACGACGAGAACCTCGCCCGAGCGCAGTCGCACGTGGATCTCGCACAGGAGCTGGGGGCGCGCGCCGAAACACCGCTGCCCGTCACGTACTCGTGCGATTCGCCCGGAGTACCATCCGTCGCCGAGGATCGCGCCGACGACGTTCCGCTCCGACTCGATGAGCTCGGTGACGTCGTACGTCAGGTACTGGACGCGTGCATTGTAATCGGTCCAGCCCGGGGAGAGGACGTCGTCGCCGACGCGCGACCCGTTGATTGATACCTCGGCGAGCCCGCGCGCGGCGACGTAGAGCCGTGCCGCCACGACGTCGCTCGAACCGGCAAACTCTTTCCGCAGGTACGGCGGCGGACCGCCGGTCTCGCCGTCGTCGTCCGACGGGCCGATCCACTCGGCCTGCCACTCGCTCGTCTCGAGAAACGCTGTCTCGAACCACGACCGATCGCTCCAGTCGCACCACTCGTTGAGGTGATCGCGCAACCGAACGCGGACAAAGTAACGGGTCAGCGAACGCAACGGCGTACCGTCGTACGGCACGAGAACCGAATCAGCCGACACGCGTTCGCCGGTGTCCCACACGACCGGGCCTGATGAAAAATCGTCCGCTTCGGCCACCTGCAATCGAAACGCGCTCTGCGCCGCTCCAGGACGCGAGTCGTCCATCCACCACGAAAAACGCGGTCGCGCGCAATCGATCCCGAGCGGCTGTACACGGTGTTCGCACGTAAGCCGAGTCACACTGAATTTTGCCATATAATCCCCTGAAGAAGGTGATAATTCATGTTCGCATAGACATGCGTCTGTGTCACGGTCGAAAAACCGACCCACGATACGCGAGTGGATCGCCTCGTTAACCGACGGGGTCCTTCGGCGATGCCTGATTCGGGTCGTTGTGTCGTGCGTTTTCGGGTGCGGGGACGACGCCGTCGAGCAGCGGATCGTGCGTCGAGCGCATCCAAGCCGAAAGGCGTTCCCGGAGAGTTGCGGCAACCGAGGAGTACTCAGGACGTTCGACTACGTTGTTGTGTTCGTACGGATCGAAGAAAAGGTCGAACAGCATCTCGGAATCGCGACGTTGATCGAGCCAGCCGTGTTTCAGAAGGAAAGCCTTGCTTTCGGTGTCGTCGACGTTCGGCAGAACGA
>PXBQ01000203.1 GCA_003566875.1 Spirochaetaceae bacterium
CGCTGCGCGCCGCAGATGCCGATCCCACGCGTGCGACTGAAGAGATTGTTTCGAGTTCGGCCTCACGTCCGACCGCCGCAAAGCAACCGGCCGCGAGCGCCGCAAAGCCCGACGAAGAACTGGCGAGTCCCGCCGCGGTCGGAAAAGAGTTGCTGCTCTCAGCGTGAAACCGCGCATCCTCCGGAATGCTCGACCGCAGGGCCACGCGCACCGCAGCGAAGAATTTCCGGTTCCGGTCGGGCGGAATCACTTCGCCGTCGACGCGAACGCTGTCCGTCGCGCGGTGATCGGCGGCGTCGGGAGGCCCGATCCTCACGACCGTGCGAGTCGTGAGACCGGCGAGCGTGACCGCGAGGCTCGGCACCGCCGGAATGTTCAGTTCGTCGTCGCTCTTTCCCCAGTACTTCACGAGCGCGAGACTCGGAGACGCGATCGCGACGACCCCTGGTTCCCTGTGTGGATTATTGTGACTCTGAGTCGATAACAAAGCGGAGCTCCCGTACCGCAGCTTCGTGGTCGATCGTGCCGGCCGCCGCGAGTCTCTCGGCCACGATCGGGATATTCTTGCCGCGGGCACCGGCTTTCCACGCGACGCGTTCGGCGTGCAGGCGCATGTGCCCCCCCTGTATTCCCTCGCCGACGAGCGCCGAGAGTGCGGCGAAATTCTGTGCAAGGCCAACGGCGACCGCGATCCGCGAGAGTTGTGGTGCGTCGGGGTTTCCGAGCAGCTTCAGCGCGAGACCCGCAGCCGGATGGAAACCCGTCGCTCCTCCGACCGTCGCGAGTGCGATCGGAAGCCGCACGCGGCCGACCAGTTCATCGCCGACGATCTGGTACTCGGTCAACACACGGTATCGTCTGTCGCGTGCCGCGTACGCGTGCACCGCGGCCTCGAGCGCACGCGTGTCGTTCGCGGTGGCGAGCGCGATCGCGGTCACGCCGTTCATGATGCCCTTGTTGTGCGTTACCGCGCGTGCGATGTCTTCGTCGGCAAACCGGTTTGCGAGCACGATCCGGCGAGCCATCTCGTGACCGGACCGGCCGGCGCGTCCGAGACGAAGGACCGGAAGCCTGATCTCGGCCCCCGCAAGACGACGGTCGGATACGTTCGTGAGAATCGCCATGAGAACCGAACCGCCGGTCAAGCCTTCAATCGGTGCCCTGAGCCGTTCGGCGGCCGTATTGAGGATATTTGCGCCCATCGCGTCGCGAACATCGATATGCACGTGTACACGAACAAGACCCGTTTCTGGGAGTCGGGCAACCTCGACGCCGCGAAACCCGCCGCCCCTGCGCGTCATTCCCGCGAGAACCGGCTCCAGAATCCGCTCGATCTCCGCGGCGTTCCGCGCGACCGCGTCTTCGGCGTGCGCCGCCGCGTTTTCGACGACGATCTGCGCGGTCATGACCGGAGCGTCGGCCCACGTCGTCGCGCCACCCGCCCGAGAAATGATCCCGGCGGCAAAACTAGCAGCCGCGACGACCGACGGTTCCTCGGTTGCGAGAGGGATTGTGCGGTCGGTCCCGTCGATCACGTACCGTGGAACGATGCCCACCGGGACCGAGATACACCCGATCGCGTTCTCGACTAGCACGTCAGCGAGTTCGGCAGTGTCGGCGTTCGGCGCGGTTATCTCTAGTTCGTCCGGAGTGAGCGAAAAGGCCTCGGTGAGCGCGTTTCGACGTTCGGAGAAATCCAGTTTGCGAAAGTGGGGCGGGAGCGCACCACGGCGCGGTTCGACGGCCTCATCCATCGGCGTTGTCCGTTCCGGTTCCGTCTGTTCCCGTGGCCGCGAGCGACGCCGACTCATCGCTGAACGCGCGTGTCGACCACAGCGGGACCGAACGGAGTTCCCGCGGCGTCGCGACGTCGGTCATGATCATTACCGACCGCAAAACGGTCCGAATATCCTCGACGCGTTTCACCACCGCGTCGGCGCCGCCCGACGTCACGTCGCGGACAAACGGCAGCGCGAGCCCAACCGCTTCGGCACCGAGCGCGAGACACTTTGCGACTTCCATTCCGGTGCGAATTCCCCCCGACGCAAGGATACCGTCGCGCTTCCTGCCGTCTCCCGTCCGCGCGAGAGCGCCGAGCAGGACTCCGGTCGGCAGACCCCAGTCCGAGAACTCATCTGCAGTTGTCGTGTCGTCGCTTCGGTGCGCCTCGACGCGGACCCAGTTGGTGCCGCCGGCGCCCGCCAGATCGACGTATCGGACGCCCGCATCGAGCAGTGCAGCGACGTCGACGGGGGAGATTCCAAATCCGGTCTCTTTGACGATTATCGGGAGCGGTGATGCCTCGCAGAGCCGACGAATTCCGTCGAGAACTCCGCGAAACTCGGTGTCGCCGTCGGCCTGGAACAGCTCCTGGCCGATGTTGAGGTGCACCGCGATCGCATCGACCTCGATCTTCTTGGCCGTCTCGATGATCAGAGAATGCGAAATCTGCGGGAGCTGTACGCCCCCGATGTTAGTGAAGACCGGGACGTCGGGTGCGATCCGTTTGAGACGGAAGTGGTCGATCACTTCGGGCTTTCGGAACAGGATTCGCATCGAACCCATGCCGACCGGGATGCGAGCGATCTGCGCGGCGCGAGCGAGCTCACGGTTGACCCTGTACGCCTCGTCGGATCCTCCCGTCATCGACGAGATGAACACCGGAATCGAGATCGGAAGCCCGAGGAATTCCGTCTCGGTCGTGCAATCGGCCAGATTTTTCTCGGCTACGGCGCGGTGAACGAACCGCACGCCATCGAGACCTGTCTGGTTGGTTTCTACCGCGTATACGTCGGGACGTACACAAATCTCGAGGTGGCGGGCTTTGCGTTCGGCGAGCGACCCGCCATCGGACGAGTTAAACACATTCGTACTCTCGGTATCCGTCATCGCGAACTCCCGTGAGGTAGTAGGACCCCTTGGGTATGTCGGCGTGTTCGACGAGGCGGCTATACGTCTCGGGATCGTAAGGACCATCGATCCATTGTTGATACTGCTCGATCGATGCGGTTGATTCGGTTCGGAAAATCGATTCCAGATCCCAGCTCGCGATGACTTCCGGCGCGCCTTCGGCAACGCGAGCGCTCAGAACGGTCATCGTATTACCCGATCCGTACGACCCGAGAAGAATTCTCTTGCCGACTATGTCGTTACCGAGCGCCTGGTATCGCTCCGAAAGGAGGAACGCGAGCGTCAGGTACGCCGAACCCGAGTAGATGTTACCGACGCGGGCGGTCGGCTCAAGAGACTGCTCGAACCCGCGGTCGGCGAGGAACGCGTCGGCGGCCGCACCGGTCAACCCAAGATGCAGCGAAAGCAGTTTATGGGCCGCGAGAATCGCCATTTTCTTGAACGGGACGTGAAATACGATGAAGTCCGTGCCGTTGAGCACGTCGGCGGGTTTTTCACCACGGCGTGAGCAGTGGTCGGCGAACGCCGAGTCGAGCGCTTCATGGTAACACTGGACCGAGTAGCCGCCTTTCACTCGCGCGGTCGTCGAACCGAGCGGTCGAAAGAAGTCATCGACGTCGCTCGAGAAGAGCCCTTGAGTCGCGAGATCGAGTTCGAGCAACTTGGGGTTTTTCTCGACGAGCAGAGCGACCGCCCCCGCGCCTTGCGTGATCTCGGCGGTCGACGGCGCGTCGTACCGCGCGATGTCCGAGCAGATGATTATGCCTTTCTCACCCGAATGACGGGACATTGCGAGCAGCGCGCCGACGCTGACCATCGCGATCGTGCCTCCCGCGCACGCGTGTTGGACCTGGAACGTCGAGATCGTGTTGGGAATCGGCGTTCCGGAGCGCTGCAGTGCGCCTTCGACGTACGCCGCGATCGGTTTTGACATATCGATCGCCGTCTCGGTACCGACCGAGAGGTATCTGAGACCGGTAAGGTCGTTTGTCCGCCGACAGAGCCCCGAACACGCCTGCGCGGAGAGAGTCACGTTGTCCTGCCACACCGCCGGAAATCTCACCGAGTGTTGCCCGGTCGACTCTACCGCGCGGCGCATCTTCCGCTCGATCGAGGGATTCTGTTCGGCGCGGTACTTCACGAGCTCGGATAACTCGATCTTCGGCTGCGGAATATACACCTCGATGTCACTCAATCCAATGCGAGGCTCAGCGTGCGGCTGTGAATGCGGTGTCTCCATTTCCTCTCCAGTCTCCGGCCCCCCGAGGGTCTACCGTGACGCGAAATTTGTCAGAATCCGTTACAATATACACGGTTTTCTCGTAACCGAAAACCTGTGAACGGTGAATGCCGGCGATTCTCGTCGTATCGTGCGGTGAAATCCGGTCGGGCAGGGCTTGATGCGCGGCGCAGGTTCTGAAAGAATCGAGTTCGATGCATACAGCGGTATTGATGTCGGGCGGTGTCGACAGTTCCGTCGCGGCTTCGCTCCTCGTGCGCCGTGGCGGTGCGACTGTCACAGCGTACTACCTGAAAATCTGGCTCGAAGATGAGACTGCGTACATGGGTGACTGTCCGTGGGAAGAGGACCTCTCGTACGCGCGCGCGGTGTGCGCCGATCTGGGTATAGACCTGGTCGTTGTGCCGCTCCAACGCGAGTACTACGAACGCGTCGTCGAGTACGCGCTCGACGAACTACGCGCAGGCAGGACCCCGAGCCCGGACATTTTCTGCAACCTCAGGGTCAAGTTCGGCGCTTTTTTCGAGAGACTCGGCGGGGTCGATCGTGTCGCATCGGGGCACTACGCACGCGTCGAATCGGCCGGTTCGATGCGGCGGTTGCGTCGCGCTCCGGATCCGGTGAAGGACCAAACGTACTTCCTGTCTCACCTGACGCAGGAGCAGCTCGGACGAATCGAGTTTCCGATCGGTGCGATGATGAAAAATGAGGTGCGCGAATACGCCGAGCGCGAGAGACTCGCGACGATGAACCGCCGGGATAGCCAGGGAATCTGTTTTCTCGGCAAGATTCGGTACCCGGAGTTTGTGCGGCATTATCTTGGCGAGCGGGAAGGGCGTATCGTCGAGCGCGAGACCGGACGGATACTCGGGACGCATCGCGGATTCTGGTTCCACACGATCGGCCAGCGGCAGGGACTCGGTCTCGGGAACGGGCCGTGGTACGTTGTCGCGAAAGAAATAGAGTCGAACACGGTTTTTGTGTCGCACCAGGAAGCGCTTTCGACGTCGGTTCGCACCGAGTTCACGATCGAAAACGTCTCGTGGATCGAACCCGCCTCGGGGCGTACGCGCCTCACGACAAAGCTGCGCCACGGTCCCGACTTGATTCCGTGCGACATCCGCCCGATCGACGAGGCCTGGTCGAGACTCCACGTCAGACTCGATCGAGGCGATGCGGGGATCGCGCCGGGCCAGTTTGCCGTTC
>PXBQ01000482.1 GCA_003566875.1 Spirochaetaceae bacterium
CGCCGTCGAAAATGATCTCCATCTCGGTTCTTTCGGCGAGCGCGCTCATCTCGGCGTCGGTCGGACGCGCCGGAGGATTTGAGGCGGCTTCGAGCACGCGCGGCAGGACGTTGACGTCCCCGACGGTATTCAGGAAGACGTCCGGGTTGCCGAGGACCCAGCTGACCGCCACATTAACATCGTCCTGCTCTTCGAACGGTTTGTACCAACAGCTGCGCGTCCGTTCACCGGGCCACGGCATCCGTGCGATCGACTTGATCGTCTGCACCGCGACACCGCGCTCGCGGCACGCTGCGACGAGGCGGTCGAAGCTCGCCGCGTATCCGATGTTCCGGTACAACAGCCAGTTGTACGGGAGCAAAACCGACGCGAACTCGAATCGTTCGAGGCTTTTGAGGTGCATGTCGGGGGCCGTGAAGCCGTGACCCGTGACGCCGATGTACTTCACGAGCCCTTCGTCGCGCGCCTCGATGAGCGCTTCGAGCGCGCCGCCCGATCCCATCGCGGTGTTCCAGTCGTCCACCGGCACGAGGTTGTGCAGTTGAATCAGGTCGACCGAATTGACTCCCATTCTCTCGAGCGACGACTCCAAATCGCGTTTCGCTCCGTCGTACGTGCGTTCGCCGGTTTTTGTCGCGAGGAAAAAGTCTTTTCTGTGACGCGCGAGCCACGGCGCGAGCCGCTTCTCGGCCTCGCCCTTTCCGTAACTCGCCGCAACATCGATGTGATTCACACCGTACGTGCGGAGAACCTCGAGCGTCTCGTCTGCGACGTCCTGCGTCACCGAGCCGAGCGCAGCCGCGCCGAACAAGGTGCGCGTGCTCATATGTCCCGTTGCACCGAATTGTTTCTTTTCGATCATGATAACCCCTCTTTGCTGTCCCGTATCCCATCGGTTACTTCGTGCCGATGAAACACTGCGAAAAAAAGTACACGTCTATCCTTTGCTTTGTCGTAAGGTTTGTCAAGTGAACCCAAAAACCGGCAAAGAGGAGAGGAGGCGTGCGTGATTACTCCGCCGGCTCCGATAGCTTGCCGAACACGTCGGTCAACGCTTGGTAGCTCTCGTCGAAGATTTCGATCATGCGACGGTACGTCGAGCCGTGTTCCTGTCGTGGCGTGATCCGACGCTCGACGGGGTTGAACGACCGTGCGACCGAGAAGTCAGGGTATACGCCGACCGCGACGCCCGCGCAGATCGCGGCGCCCATCGACGTTGCGTCCTCGAGCTGTTGCGGGACCAGGATCTCGACGTTCCAGACGTCCGCGAGAATCTGAAGCCACGTTTCGTTCGCCGCACCGCCGCCGATCGCGATCACCTCGTGCGCCGGAGCGTCGTTCCGGAAGACCGAGAGGATTACGTTGAGGTTATACGCGACGCCTTCGAGAACGGATCTAGTCAGATCGCCCGCCGTGTGTGTCGCTGTGAGCCCTATGAACGCGGCTTTTGCATCCGGGTTCCAGCGTGGGCTCCTCTCGCCCATGAGGTACGGAAGATACACGAGCGAACGCGCGCCGGGAGGGCTCTCCTTCACGAGATCATCGAGTGTCCGGTCGAGTTCGGTGAGCGTATCGCGCGAAGCGCCGACGCCGTGCTGCGGAAGCACTGCGCCAAGAACGTTTCTGATCCACGCGTACGAGAAGCCCGCGCTCTGCATCGTTCCGCACGGCGAGTATAACTTTCCGTCCATATGGACCCAGTTGAACGTTCGCTTCTCGGGGTCGAACACCGGTTCGTGACTCGCTCCGGCGATCCACGCCGAGGTCCCGATCACGACGTACATCCCGCCGGGTTCTGTGATCGTCGCGCCGGTTGCCGCGCAGACGCCGTCTCCGCCGCCGAGCACGACCGGCGTTCCCTCGGCGAGCCCGGTCGCGCGTGCGGCTTCGGCGTGAACGCGCCCGGCGACGTGTACCGACGGGAACGGATCGGGGAGTTTGTCCGGCTCGAGCTCGAGCGCGTCGGCGATCTCGGACGACCAGACCTTCCCGCGAAGGTCGAACAGGTTGGTTCCACACGCGTCGGAGTAGTCGGTCACGAACCGACCCGTGAGTTTGTGTATCACGTACTCCTTTGTCTGAAGCGTTTTGTACGTCCTCGCGTAAATCTCGCCTTCATGTCGCTTGACCCACGCGAGTTTGGTCGCGGTATACGATGAACTCACGCGGTGTCCCGTGATGTCGTACACGCGGTCCATCCCGAGCCGCCGCTCGAGCTCGACGGCTTCGCGGCCGGAGCGCAGATCGGCCCAGATGATCGCGGGTCGGAGCGCGGCGCCGTCGCGGTCGACCGGCAGGCATCCCATCATCTGCGCGCTGAACCCGACCGCGGCGACCGAGTTCGGAGCGATGCCGGCCTTCTCGAGAAGCTCGCGCGTCGTTGTGCACACCGCGTTCCACCAGTCGTCGGCGTTCTGTTCGGCGTAACCTGGTTTCGGGTATCGTGTCGTGTACGCGTGTGAGGCCGACGCGACCTGGGTGCCGTCCTCCGCGTAGAGAACCGCTTTGTCGCCGGTCGTGCCAAGGTCGTGTGCGAGAATGTACTGACCCTTTTTTTTCGTCACGTGGACCTCCTCGGAGACGCGGTTATACTTTTGTGTCCGCCGCCCGCCGGGATCACGACGACGTCGCCCGCGCGGTAGATCAAAAACGGGAGTCGGTTGCTCGGGATCGTCCCGTCATCGGGAACGATAACGGTTTCCGGTTTCTTTCCCAAGTCGGCCATAGGTTTCATCGTACCGTCGGCGAATCGATTCGACAAGGCTCCATACCATACACCGCACTATGATTGACCGCGCGCCGCAGGCCTAGTACAGTCAGTTATGGACGAAAACCACAACGCGTACCCGACGACGCCGATCGTCGATAAAGGCCCGATTCCGGATCCGTTCGCGAACGAAGACGGAACCCGAGTGCAGAGCCGCGACGCATGGCCCGCGCGCGCCGCCGCGTGGCGCGAGCTCGTGGTCGGGACCGAGTACGGTGGGATGCCGCCGGCGGCGGACGCGGTCACGGTCGAGCCGCTCTGTCAAACCGCAGTGAGACGGTGGGACGGCCAACCGCGGCTCCTGTCGTACCGCGTGCACTGTCACGGTGGAGAGAAACCGTTCAGTTTCGCGGTGCGGATTCTTGCGCCGCAGGGTGACGGCCCTTTCCCGGCGATCGTGAACGGAGACGGCTGTTACTGGTACATAACCGAAGACATCGCGCAGCGAGTCCTCTCCGCGGGCTGTGCGCTCGTGATGTTCAACCGAACCGAGATGGCCGAGGATCGCCTTCCGGCCGACGATCAGAAAGATCCACGCCGCACGGGCGGACTGTACGACGTCTATCCGGGCCTTTCGTTCGGCGCGCTCGCCGCGTGGGCGTGGGGCTATCACCGAAGCGTCGACGCGATCTTGTCGCTCAACGGTTTGATCGACGCGACACGCATCGCCGTCACCGGACACTCGCGGGGAGCAAAAACGACGTTGCTCGCAGGCGCGACCGACGAGCGGATTACACTCGTGAACGACAACGCGTCGTGCGCGGCCGGGAGCGCCTTGTTTCGGTACGTCGGCGACGGTGGTGAGACGCTCGGCATCGTGAACCATTTCCTGTCGTGGTTCGGGCCAAAACCCGGTTTGCGGCCGTTTGTCGGGCGCGAAGAGGTCGTGCCGTTCGATCAGCACTGCCTGCTCGCGACGATCGCACCACGACCGCTTCTGCTCACGTACGCGCTCGATGATCGGTGGTCCAACCCGGAAGGCATGGTTCAGTGCGCAACGGCGACTCGCGAGGTGTACCGGTTTCTCGACGCCGAGAGTCGGTTCGCGTTTCACCTGCGTCCGGGCGGACACCAACACGCGCCGGAGGACTGGGACGTGCTGCTCGACTTCATCGGCGTACAGTGGGGTGGACGAGATTCGACCGTTCCGTACAACAAGCACCCGTACGATCATCTGAAACCCGCGTTCACGTGGGCTGCACCGAGGCCGTGACCGCCGCTCATTGAGACGAACCTGAAGGCACACACACCATAGGAGAGCCGCATGAATATGTTTGAAGGCTGTTCAGCGAACAAACTCGATCCACGCTTGAGCTGGCTCCACGAACCGCGCGAGTGGCGCCTCGGTGACGACGGGCTGAGCGTGGTCCCGAACGCCGAGACCGACTTTTATCGGCCGAACGGCCGCGACGGAAAGGACAACGCTGCGCTGTTGTACACCGAGGTCTCCGGCGACTTCACCGCCGTGACACACGCTACGGCCGAGCTCGTTGGGTTCGGCGATGCGGCGGCGTTGACGGTTCGTGCCGACGAGAAGACCTGGGCGAAACTCTGCCTCGAACGCAGCCCAATCGGTGAGATCGCCGCGGTATCGGTAGTGACCAATCCGTTCTCAGACGACGCGAACAACGAACTCGTCCCGGCGCCCGAGTGTTTTCTGAGGTTGACGCGAAAAGGCGATACGTTCGGGATGTTTTATAGTCTCGACGGGAAGCTTTGGCGGTTCGTTCGTTCGTTCGTGATGGCTGTGCCAAAAACGATAATGGTCGGCATCCACGCGCAGGCACCGTTTGTCGGCGGATGCCGCGTTTCTTTCCGCTCTTTCGAGATCGTGCCGACCGCGGTCGCGGACTTCCGGTCCGGCGAGTAGAGGCGGTCGAATGCGTCTCTTGATTATCCGTCACGCGGACCCCGACTACCCGAACAACACGATCACGCCTCATGGCCGGCGTGAAGCTGAGGCCCTATCGGTCCGTCTCGCTGCGTTTGGACTGGACCGGATCTTCTCGTCGCCGCTCGGTCGAGCAATCGACACCGCAGAATACACCGCCGACGCGCTCGGCCTCGAGATCGAGATCGAGCCGTGGACGCACGAGATCACCGACGTCCGGGTCCCCGACGGGCCCGACAAGGGGTACGTGATCTGGGACCTCGCGGGTGAGAGACTTCGGGACGACCCGGCGTTCGCGCGGAGCGGACCGTGGTGGACCAAACCTCCGCTGGACCAACCGCGGATCAAGTCGGAAGTCGAGCGCATCGGGCGCGAGTCCGACGCGTTTCTCGCGCGGCTTGGGTACGAGCGGGAGAACGGTGTGTACCGTGTTGCGCGCGCGAACACCGAGACAGTCGCCGTGTTCTGCCACGGTGGTTTTGGCCTCACGTGGCTCGCTCATCTGCTGGAGTTGCCGCTGACTCTGGTCTGGAGCGGTATGTTTCTCTGGCCGTCGAGCGTAACGACGGTACTGTTCGAACAGCGTAGCAACGAGTTCGCGGTACCCCGATGCCTCGGCATAGCCGATACGTCGCATCTTTTTGCCGCAGGGCTATCGCCGACACCGTCCGGGCTCAAGGCCAACGTCGAGTGAG
>PXBQ01000061.1 GCA_003566875.1 Spirochaetaceae bacterium
ATGCCAATCCCGACGCGCTTCCCGGCTCGGTCGACACCGGTTAAGGTACCGTCTACCGGCGTATTACGCTCACTCCTCTGAGTCGGGCGCACACCGAGCAGTTCGTGTCCCAAGTCCTCTTTGACTCCGGACCGGTCGTCGGCGAACTCGCCGAGTTGTTGTACCGAGAGTGCAACGGCAATCCGTTTTTCACGCAGGAGATGATTCGGAGCCTGGTCGACGGAGGAGCGGTTTTCTACCGCGAGCAGCACTGGCACATCGACGCCGACCGGATGTCCTCCGCCGCGTTACCGAAGAATTTCCTCGACGCGGTTCTGCGACGCATAGAGAACCTCGAGTCGCGAGATGCCGAGCTTCTGAGCATCGCGGCGGTAATAGGTGCGAAGTTCCCGGTCGGCCTCGTTTTTGAACTCACTCGGAAGCGCTTCTCACGGGATGAAGTTTTCATGATCGTCGCGGGAGCGAAACGCCACGGATTTCTCGACGAAGACGTGCACGAGCGCGGGACGCTCTTTTTTCTGCACGACCGCGTTCGCGAGGCGTTTATAGAACGTCTCCCGGAAGATTTCCGGCGCAAGACCCATGCCGCGATCGGTCGCGAACTCGAAAATCTGCACCGAGACGACACCGACGCGGTGGTTTTTGAACTGGCTCACCACTTCATCGAAGCCGGACTCGAAGAAAAAACCTTGCAGTACGCGTACCCGGCGGGGTTCAAGGCGCGCGACCGGTACGCGTACGAGGACGCCCTCGGGTACTTCTCGATAGTCGGGGACATCTATCGCTCGCGGTCGATGGACGCTGAGTACCTCGCGGTCGCCGAGGTGATCGGCGAAGTACTGATCGTCCTCGGGCGGTACCGTGAGGCGATCGCGCTGTTCGAGGCGGCGCTCGACCGGCAACGCGATCGTTACAAACGGGCCGTGTACCGGAAACACCTGAGTTACGCCTACTACCGAAGCGGCGACTTTCCGGAGTGCGAGAGATGCGCTCGTCTCGGGCTCTCGTTGATCGGCGAGCGTCTGCCGGTCACCCGGTTCGCGACGCTCGTGAGTATCGTGAAGGAGCTCGTCGTTCTGACGGTGTCGAGCGTTCTTCCGGCCCGCTGGACGTACGAGAAACCGCGTGCAAACTCGAAGAGGTACCGGCTGATCAACGCGTACTACGCGCACTTGATGATTTTTTACGGCGTCGCGAACGTGCTCAGCTCGATCAGGACGACATTGCGGATCAAGCACATCGCCGAGTTGAAAATCGGAGTTTCGCGCGAGCTCTGTATGGGGTGGGGCGGTTTTGCGTCGATCTTGATGGCTCTTCCGGTTTTCCCACTGTCCGAGAAGTACTTCGCGAAGTCCGTTACGCTCGCCGAACGGTTGAACGACGAGTGGCAAAAGGCGTGGTCGATCGAGTACTGGGGGTACGAGAATAACTGGGCCGGCCGGTACGCGTCGGCCGTCGAGCGTCTCTCGACGAGCCTTGGGATGTTCCGGCAGATCGGCGACCACAAAGAGCTCGGCATGGTGCTGAACGCACTCGTCCAGGCGTTCTACTACCAGGCCGAGTACCGCGAGATGAAGGCACGACTCGATGAGCTGATCCACTTGGCGTCGGAGTCGAACGACAACTACCTGCTCTCGGCGGCGAACATCTACCTGTCGCAGTACTACCGCGAGATGGGGATGTTCGACCAAGCCGAACAGGCCGCGCGTGAGGCGATCAGGATCGGCGAAGAAAACGAGATCTGGTTCAACGCGTGCTCGGCACGCCCCGATCTTGCTCGAGTGTATCTCTCGGACGAGAAAATCGACGCCGCGATTGAGGTGCTCCGCGAAGGTATCGCGATGGACGACGAGCACACGGGCTTTGGAGTTCTTCGGGAGTTCCTCCGCCAGTACGTCGTGGCGCTCTACCCAACGCTCGCCGAGGCGTATCTTCGGAAGTATCGCGCCGATCCGACTATGTCGCGAGCGACAGTGAAACGCGCGTGCAGGAAAGCGATCAAGGAAACGAAACCGTGGGCGACGCATTATGGAGCCGCGCTTCGTGCGTACGCGGAGTACTTCGGTTCGATCGGGCGGGAGAAACGCGCCGAGGAGCTCTTTCTCACGGCTATCGAGCACTGCACGCGGATAGGCCGTCGGTACGAGGCGGCCGTGACGCGTTTTGCGTACTCGGAGTTCCTTCGCGATCACGGCCGTGAACAGGAAGGTATGTCGGTCCTGGAGAGTGCGTACCAGGAGTTCCTCTCGATCGGCGCCGCGTCGTACATCCGGGCCGCCGAGGCACTGCTTCAGTACGAGAAAAAAACCGAGGTCTCGTCGGCACAACGGAGCTTGCGCCTGCACCAGAGGATGGAGACGATTCTCCAGGCGACACGCGACATTGCGTCACGACTCGACGTCGATGATGCGCTCGCCGTGAGTCTCGCGCGCACGATGGAAGCGACCGGCGCCCAACGAGGATGCATTTTCACGGTCGAGGGTCGGCGCCTTCGGCTACGCGCGTCTCAGGTCGCCGATACCGCGTTGCCGCTCTCGTACTCCTCGGGTATCGTAAAAAAGGTGTTCACGTCCCGATCCACTTTCCTCGCGACGAACGCGACCACCGACGACGCGACGGCCGGCTACGCGAGTGTAACCGAACAGGAGCTGAAGTCGGTTCTCGCGGTCCCGGTTTTCGTCCACGAGAAAGCCGTCGGAGTGTGTTACCTCGATAACCCGCTGACCACCGGCGTCTTCAACGAAGAACACGTCGCGCTCGTCGAGGGCATCATGGGTTCCGCCGCGATCGCGATCGACAACGCGGCGCTGTACAACAAACAAAGGTTCATGACCGAGTCGTTCCAGCTCTACGTGCCGCGCGAGCAGATCGACGAGGTCGATCGGGGCAAACGGCCGACACTCGGAGGAACAGCGCAGGACGTTGTCGTCGGGTTCGAGGACATCCGTAACTTTACCGGTATATCGGAGCTGATCGGTGCCGCCGATACATTCGGATTGATCAACGCGTACTTCACGTACAGCGGAAAAACGATATCCGAAAACGGAGGACGGACAAACCGGTATCTCGGCGACGCGCGGCTTATGCTGTTCGAGCCGGACTCGATTCTCGCGGCCGTAAAAGGCGCTCACGAGCTGCACATTCGGCTGCGGCGGTTCAACGCGATCCGCGTGAGACGAATCGAGAGCGGCGACTGGACGTACGGAGGCAAGGAAATTGTCAAGACAATCAACACCGGGATCGGTATGGAAATCGGCACGGTGATGATCGGAAACGTCGGCGATCCGACGCGGATGGACTTCTCGGTCATCGGTGATCCGGTCAACACCGCGTCACGGCTCGAGAATTTGACCAAGCTGTACCGGACGCCGATCATTATCAGCGAAAACGTGCACGAGCAAATCGCGTCCGAGGCCGAGTCGGTCGGGCTTCTTTCCAGGCGTATCGACCAGGTTCGCGTGCGCGGCAAGACGAAACCGTTCGCGATTTTTGAGCTATTCAGCTGTCTCGACAAGCGTACGGTCGAGTCGCGAATCGCGACCGCAGACCGATTCGATGAAGCGCTATCGTTGTACCTGATGACGGGATCCCCCGAGTTGGTCCGGAAGAACCGGCGAGCGGCGGTAGCGCTGTTCACGGAAATTCTCGCGAAACACAACGATGACGTCGCCCGGGTTCTCCATCGCCGCATAGTGGATCTGCTCCACGCGAACACCGCCGAGTGGGACGGGGTGTACACGCAACTCGAGTCGTGACCGCGTTCAGGTAGTTTTTTGCCGCGGAATCAGGGTATCCTGCTCGAGAGGGGGGCATGCCTATGGCGGATACGCCGGATCAGCTTGAACAGATAACAATTCCGGACGAACTCCGGACTTTAATCGATAACCGCGACTGGAAGGGGCTCTCCCGGCGGCGCGCCGCGTGGCCGGAGTCCGACGTTGCGGCACCGGAGGTCTTCGACGTTCTCATGGACGTCGAGAAGAACGATCGAGTCCTGCTCTTCCGAGCCCTGCCGCGCGATCTCGCCGCCGAACTGCTCGCGTGGCTCGACTCCGAGACCGCGGATCGCCTGCTTCTCGAACTCTCCGACCCCGAGACGCGTGCGCTACTCGCGGAGCTCGATCCCGACGACAGGGTATCGCTTCTCGAGGAGTTGCCGGCCACCGCGACGAAGCGGCTCATGAGCCTGCTCTCGCCCGAGGACCGCGCGGAGGCGCGGATTATCCTCGGGTATCCCGAGGACTCCGTCGGGAGGCTGATGGACCCCGACTACGTCGCGGTTCGTCCGGACTGGGACATGGCGCGTGTTCTCGAGCAGGTCCGTTCGTTCGGCCGGGAGAGCGCCGCGGTGTCGGTCATTTACGTGACCGACGACGCCGGAGTGCTGATCGACGCGCTTCCCCTCCAGCGCTTCGTCGTTTCTCCGGCGGACCGGATCATCCGCGACATCATGGACGACACGTACGTCTACGTCTCCGCGTACGATGACCGCGAAGAAGCGGTCCGGGTCATGCAGCGCTACGACCAGATCACGCTGCCGGTGGTTGACTCCGGCCGTGTTCTGATCGGGATCGTGACGTTCGACGACGTCATGGATGTCGCCGAACAAGAGACGACCGAGGACTTCCATCGCGGAGCGGCGGTTACGCCGCTTCGCCGTAACTACTGGGACTACAGTCCGTTTCTCCTGCTCAGGAGCCGCATCGGTTGGCTCGTCGCGTTGGTTTTTGTCCACTTGCTCTCGGCGGGGGTCCTGTCCGCGTTCGAGCACGTGATGGCGCAGTTCGTGACGCTCACGTTATTCATTCCACTCGTAATCGCGACCGGCGGAAACTCCGGGATCCAGTCGGCGACTATGATAATCCGGTCGATTTCGACCGGCGAGATAGAGCTTTCGCAGTGGTTCAAGGTCGTGTTGAAGGAGATCATAGCCGGGTTGGCTACCGGCGTCCTTCTCGGGCTTCTTGGTTTCGTGCTCGGGATTATCTTCGGGCACGGGCCCGGGATCGGAATGCAGGTCGGGTTGATCGTCGCGTGCACGCTCTTCACTATCATCGTCGGGACGAACGTGTTCAGCGTCGTGCTCCCGTTCGTGCTCACCAAGCTCAAACTCGACCCGGCGCTCGCGAGCGGCCCGTTCATCACGTCGGTCGTCGACGTCGGCGGCCTGATGGTCTACTTCGCGTGGGCCGGGGTGTTTCTTCTGGGTTAACGGCGAGCGTCACGAGACGTTCAGGTAGTTCCCGCCGCACACCGCGATGCACTGGCCGGTGACGTAGTCCGAGAGGTCGGTGCAGAGGAACTCGACGACCTTCGCGACGTCATCCGGGACCCCGAGTCGGCGTAACG
>PXBQ01000367.1 GCA_003566875.1 Spirochaetaceae bacterium
GCACATCATCACCATCGATCCCACCGTTGATCTGGATGAGGTCTTCTTTCACCAGATCACGCGGAAGGTGCACAAGGACAGCACGATCACCGTGAACGGCACACTGTATGAGGTGCCTTCGGTCCTCATTGGGCGCACGGTGAAACTCCGTTTTGATCCGTGTATCCCCAACGCTCCACGGTATGTGTCCTGCGATGGTATCGAGCACGGCCAGGCGCGCGTGGTGGACACCTACGCCAATACAAAGGTTTCCCGCGCTCATCATCACCGCGACCACGTTGAACAGATTGCCGGATCCGAGCACCCGAACATCACCGCCTCGCTTCAGGCGGCACGCTTTCAGACTGGAGGCGCGTGATGAATCAACAGATGCTGAGACACTTCAACCTCGTCGCGTATCCGTTCACCAAGGAGATCACCACCGAGAAGCTCCTCACTCTGCCTTCTACCCAATCATCCCTTGCCGGGCTCAAACTTCTGCTCGACACCCGGGGCATCGGGGTGCTCACCGGTAAATCGGGAACCGGCAAGAGTTGTTTGATCCGCCTTCTGCTTGCCGAACTCCATACCGGCCTGCACAAAGCGATCTACCTTTCCCACACCTCCGTCGGCGTGCAGGAGTTCTATTCGCATATCGCTGCGGCGATCGGACTTGAGTCAACAGGACGCCGGGCAACGCTCTATCGCTCAATTCATGAACGGGTACTTTCGCTTCACAAGCAGAGCCGGGTCCACACGGTTCTCGTGCTTGATGAGGCGCATCTGCTTTCCAACGATGTGCTCAAGGAGCTGCGACTCCTCGCCAACTACGAGATCGACTCGCTCAACGCGATGACTATTCTTATGTGCGGCCAGGAAACACTGCTACCGAAGTTCGGTCTTTCCGCCCTTGAGCCGTTGGCCAACTCGATTACCGTGTCCGTGGCCACCGATGGTCTTCCCAAAGAGGAAACCATCTCCTACATCGAAAGCCGAATCACCGACTGCGGTGGCCACTCCGGGATGTTTACTCAATCGGCGTTGAGCCTCATTCACCAGGCCTCTGTTGGCGTGCTGCGCTCCATCGGTACGATCGCCACCGCCGCGATGATGAAGGCGTATAATGGCGACTCCCCGACCGTTGAAGGCGAGCACGTACAAGCAGTTCTCACACGCTAATCGCCACCAATACACAGTTTTCGGGCACCGGGGTTCGCCTCGGTGCCCGCTCTGTTGTATCCGTTCCAATAATTCGGGAATGCCAGAAAAGAGATCAGAATCCGGTAATCAATCATCCTTACGCGGGAATCGGGTTCACAATATCTTGGGACGTCGGGAGAAAATGGCGCGGGCGTCTACACAGACCAGACATGATTGAGTACCACAAGGGCTTAAATAAGTTGGCCACAGAGGCTTTTGAAAGCTATACCGAGTTCTATCGGTATGCGCACAGAAAACTAACGCTATAACGACCGCTTCCACATGGATGCTGTAGCGCTGGGGGAACAATGAAAAGCATACTTGTTCTTATATCCATACTTCTTTTCACCAGCTGCGAGTCTCCAACGACTCCTGTTACGCGTGAAGATGGGTACGTGTATATCGCAATTCGCGGATGGAACGAAGCGGATCACGGCGATATGACGTTTCGGGCGCACTTTAGAGTTGATGATTTTATGGCCGTATATCCGCACGGGTATTTTAGTCCTGGAGGATTCTATCATTACTCAACGGTGGGATCTGGTGAGATGACTGAGGTTTGGTATGAGAATGCCCATTGGGGCAATCATGAATATGCCGGGCAAGTATGGAAACGAGCAGGTGCGTCGGATGAAGACGGAGAAGAAATTGCATTCCCAGGCGGAGTGAGTGCGAGGGTACAGATCATACGTGGTGAACCTGATCACACAGAAGCGTACCCGTACTTCTACATCGTAGAAGGGACAGAAGAGTACACGCACACTGAATACGTAACTGTTGATGGCGATATTTATGTAGAGTTTCACATGGATGACTTCTTGTAGGTCATGACAAAAGGAGATCCCGAGCATGGTCAATTCTGAAGCGCAAAGGGTGCTGAGTCAGATACGAGGGATTGCTGCATCCCTTACGTGCACAGCTGACTATGAGCAGTTATCGGGCCCGAATCTGCACGGTATTGGAAACGCGATCCTGGACGCCTGCCAGGAGCTCCAAACGTACATCGATCAACACACAACACCAAAGTAGTTTTTCACGTCTCTCAAGGCATCAAAATTACGGTAATCCAAGCTCATCATCATTCAAACGTTCATGGACATACATGCGCAAAGTGGTGGCCGGGTCGCTGTGTCCGAGGTAATCGGCGACCGCACGGATCTTGCCCGTAGCGGCGATACGTTCGGTAGCAAACCGGTGTCGAAAGCTATGTGCGCTAAACTCCCGGCCGAGCACACGCATGGAAAGCGATCGGTTCCGGTTCGTGGTTGCTACGCGGGAATATGGCTTCTGATGGTGCTCGAACAGGTACTCGCGGCCGGCAAAGCACTCGCGGATTCTGCGGTAGAGCTGCTGAGGGATGAGTACTTCCCGTTCTTTGCGGCCCTTGCCGAGGATCCGAACAGCAACAAGACCTCGACCTCGATCGCTACAGGTACTGTGGCGAGCAGAGAGGGCTTCAGAGATCCTGCAGCCGGTGAGTGCAAGGAACTCGATCATCAGGGCAAGCGTCGGCTCAGCGGCATCTATAAGGCTCTGTGTCGCCTCAGCATCGGGGATGTCATCGGGGGATACCTGGCTACGAGAAGCGGCACGGCGCACTGATGGAATGCGTGAGAGCAGGTGTTCAACGGCAAGTACGGTTCGCCCATCAAGCTCGATCTGGCTTCGCCGCAGAAGCCCTCGAAGTGTTGATCGCAGTATCGAGGTTTTAAGCGCGTAGGTAGATGCAGCGATCTCTTGCCGTGTGAGTCGCCCACTGAGATCATCAACATACTTGTTCACTGCGTGATCGCTAAAATCAAGCTCATGCTCACGCAGAAACGAGAAGAACAGCCTGACCTCTCGGTGCGCTGTCTCGCTTTCTGCGATCGATAGTGCTGCGTGTTCTATGCGTACAAGTGCTTTTTGCGCATCTCCCTGGCGTACTGGCGTATCATTTTTTGCCATGCATGAAGTCTCCGGTATATCTCAATACATAACACAATTAACTTTGTGTTATGTAACACTATACGCCGGATCCTCTGCAAAAGACCAACACCATCAGCACGCATTCCCGGTCGTATCGCCAGGCTGGTCATTCACACCACCGGCGCAAAATATCGTTTCCACGCGAGGCGATTCACGATCAACATACGCTTCAATAAGCTGGCGAGCCCTCTCAACAGGATCAACACCATTGAGCGCGCACAGCACCTGAAACCGATTGGTGAGTACTGAGAAATCTCGTGTTTGTTCGTTTGAATGATCCATATACCGCCTTTTACATACCGTGAACATCTCCGAGCATTCGAAAATGGTGTACTGGGTGTCAGGCCGGTACCCGATTCGGCATCCTCGGACACGCTTGGGTATCAGTATTCGGCACGAAATCCGTTTTAGACGTACACGTCAATATATACAACACGAAAACAATTACTGTACACTAAAGCCAGAAAATACTTAAGGAGATATTAATATGGTACGCGTTACGGTCCGGGCATTTTTTGCCCTCTTTTTTTTGGTGTGTGTCGTGTCAGTTGGAGCGCAGTCGATTCGAGGAGGCGCAGTACTCGGCGGTAATGCCTCGTATGATATTTCCGATGAACTAGACGAGATACTCGATGAGTTTAATGACATATCGGGGTTATCAGCTGGAAGAACTACGAATTTTGGGTTTTCGGTAGGACCGATTATTATGATCGATTTTACGCCGGGGTTTGGCCTTCAGATACCTCTCACTACTACACAAAGGACAACCGGCTATGAAGTGACGGACGACGGATCCAGCGACAGAATTACATTTGAATTTACAACGCTTGCTGTGGATTTTTCGGTACTAGCGAAGCCGATTTTTCCGATAAGTCCGGACTTTTCATTCCATGTGCTCGCCGGACCTCAGTTGAGTTTCATAATTGGTGATCTTGAAGGCAAGTTCACCGAACGAATTGGTGGAGTGTCTCAAAGCGACACCGTTCTTGTTGAACCGGACAATTCCGTCATTTTTGGAGTTTCTGCTGGAGCCGGTTTTGGCTATGAAACTGGTATTGGAATACTTGCATTCGATTTCATGTACTATCGATCACTTCAGAGTGCTTTTGATATTGCAGATGATTTTGTACAGAGCTTTGGGGTGTCCGCGAACTTTACCGCACCTTTCTAAGAACACCCGGTCTTTTTCATTCGTGTCCAGGATCCCGATAAAGCGGATCCTGGACAAACCCAGAAGCTGAACCCCGGCACGCCTTGCAATTACCTCCGCTGCAGTCTCGTGTGAGGTCGACCTTTTCTGCGTAAATCTAAAACAGATAGAAAGCCTGACGTAATACATATAAAAATGCTGTAAACCTTAACAGCATAAGTAAATAGCGATTCAAGAAACCGAAAATGTATTACATTGCTAAAATGAGATGTATTACAAACCGGCATACATAAATAATTGTAGTAGCAAATACATAGGCATAGACAACACAAAAAACACAAAAAAGGTAATACATCATTGGCCAGCCCAAAAAGAGTGGCTAACTAATTCTGTTGTAACAACTTGTAGCGCTTTCGGGCGTTGTAACAGAGGGCTATTTACTTCTAAACCAGCATACATCGTGTGCCCATGTAATACATATAAGTCGTTAAACCAGAATGGTTTACGCGCAAATGTATTACCCCCTTTATCTTGCCCTCACCATGTTTTGGTGCGTTTTCCTGATATTCGCGTACCAAGCTAAGCTATCTATCCTAGGAATGTCGTGCGGGGTGGGTTTGATTAATGCAGTGGAAATAATAGGCGAGAAAAAAATGGAACAGGTATGATAGTTTTCAGCTACTCTACAATTATGACTTTTGGACTATCTACACTGATGTGCAACAGGAACTGAATAATTGAACTTGAAAGGACTGAACGATGTCACGGCTGACTGATCTACTCGCGCAAGTGAAGAAAAAGGACTCCGCCCTTGGGACGGAATTGGAACGTGAGTTCAACGTTCTTTCTGGACGGCGGGCCTTTGGGCTCAATTTCGAGCGGCACCGACCGGAGAGTGTTGAGCTTCCGGGACGACCGGTGAATAGTAGGAAAAGTTATCCGGAAGCGCAACCGCGAAACGGCGATGAAGGGCAAGATCTCGCGAAAGTGCAGCACCGAGCGTGGTTCGGAGGCTCATAACGGCGGTGACGGCCGC
>PXBQ01000550.1 GCA_003566875.1 Spirochaetaceae bacterium
AACGGCATCCACAACATCCTCGCCGAGGTCCCGCCCGAGAACATCGCCGCAATGTACCGAACGGCGCAAGAGTACCGGTACGCAGAGGTGCGCTGACCGTCACTTCCCCGAAGTCTCCCCACCGAAGAGCGACTGTGGCATAATGGCGAGCGATGATTCCGTCACACCACGATGTTGATAAACGTCCGGTCGTGCTGATCGGGCTCGCGGTCGGCCTCTCGCTGCTCGGCGACGTCTCGATCTACGCGATCCTGCCGGTTTACCACGAGGTTCTCGGGTTTGGGCCGATCGAGGTCGGGATTCTTCTCTCGGCGAACCGATGGGTCCGCCTGGTCACCAATCATCTCGCGCGGCGTCTTTCGGAGAGGTTTCGCCCGCGGGACCTCTTCGCGATCGCTCTCTTTTTCGGCTCCGTGATCACGCTCGTGTACGCGACCGCGCCGCCGTTCTGGGTCTTCCTGATCGCGAGGATGGCGTGGGGCCTGTGCTGGTCGTTCATCCGACACACCGGCGTGATGACGTCGATCTCCGTTGGGACCGCCGAGAACGCGACCGGCGTGCTCGGCGTGTACAACGGTACCGTCCAGTTCGGGTACATCGCCGGGACTCTCGCCGGCGCGGCTATGTTTGATACGTTCGGTTTCTCGTACGCGTTTGTGACGATGGCGATCATCTCGGTCGCCGCGGTCGTGTTCGACTACGCCGGGTTTCGCCTGATCCCGGCGCAGAAACAAGTCCCGCGGAAGTCTCCTCCGCTCGGCCGACCTCGAGACCTTCCGATGCTAGTCCGCAGTTTCATCACGACGTGCGTCGGAGTCGGGTTGTTGATCTCGACCTTGGGATTCGCGCTGCAGGAGCGGTTCGGTGACACGATCGAGATCGGTCCGATCGTGATCGGGATCGTGACCGTGAACGGGGTGTTGATCGCTCTTCATTACGGAATCAACAGCGTGGGATCGCCTATTCTCGGAGCGGGGATCGACCGAATCGGGCGCCGCGCCGCGGAAATCGTCTCGTTCACGACCGGCTCGGCCGCGCTGATCGTCGCCGCGGCGTTCTCGCGGTCGCCGATTCTCGTCCCGGTCGTCGTGGTGTTCTTCATCGCGAACGTCGCGTCGCGGCTCTCGCTGATGTCGCGCGCGGGACTCGCGGGTTCGGCGAGTTTCTCGCGTCTGATCTCCGCGGCGGACTTCGGCGCCGCGACCGGCCCGCTGATCGGGTGGTTCGCGATCGAGCGCGTCGGATCACCCGACACCGTGTTCGCGATCGGAGCCGTGTTGTACGCGGTCGCCGCGGTTTCGGCGATGGTTTCGAGACGTGAGAACGAGGATTCGGTGGAGACCGCGGGGCCGCCGACGCCGAGATAGCGGTGCGGACGGCGCGTTCTTTACCGGTAGAACTCGGGCCGCCGGCCGGCGAGGAGGTCGTTGAACTCGTTTATCTTTTTTGACCGCGCGACCGACGGATCGATCTCCACGGTGCGCATATCCTCGGACTCAACCGGCAGAGTCACGAGATACTCCCCCGACGGTGAAACGACCTGCGACGCTCCGGTGAACGTGAGGCCGTCTCCGTGAGAGTTCGTCTCGCGGCCGACGCGGTTCACTGTCGCGATGAAGACGTGGTTCTCGAGCGCGCGCGCGTACATCGCCTTCTGGCAGTACGGCAGCACGAGATTCGACGGATGCAGAATCACGTCCGCGCCGGCGAGCGAAAGCGCCCGCGCAGCTTCGGGGTAGAACCAGTCGAAGCAGATCATCACCCCGACGCGTACACCGCGCCACTCGATAACCGAAAACCCCGTGTCTCCGGGCGTGAAGAACTGCGTCTCGCGGAAGAACAGATGCGTCTTCCGGTAGTTCACCGTGAGCTCACCGTCCGCGATCAGAAACGCCGAGTTGTAGTACCGCGGACCCGCGTCGGTAGTCGCCGCCTCCGCGTACCCGCCGCAGATCGCGACGCCGCGGTCTTTCGAGACGGCGAGCAGCTCGTCGAAGTACCGGTTGCTCGTCGGAAGCGCGACACGCGCGAGCTCGTCGGTACTCGAGAACGCGTACCCGCTGAGATAGAGCTCCGGCAGCACGTAGATTTCGGCGTCGGTCGATGTGACTACATCGATCGCACGTCGATGGTTTTCGTCGAGCGCGAGAAAGCGCGGATGCGTTTGAACGAGCGCGAGTTTGACCGTCACGCCGTGAGTGTACTCGGCCGCTGATTCGCGCGCAATGGGTTACTCGAGGGGGACCGATCCGTATTGATCGACCTGCCTCGGAATCATGTAGATCCGGTTTTGCCCCGTCGCGCCGACATACAGAAGGTCATCGCGCACGGCGACGCCCCGCGGCAGGCTTCCCCAGACTTGTCCCGCGGTGTGAGACGCGTCGTACCGGAAAACCTCGGTGAAGTCGTATAAGGTATAGTCCCCGTTTCCTGTGATCGCCCACTCCGGCTTGTAGACATGGATCTGTTGGTTGTGAGCCGCCATAACGTACACGTGACCGTCCTCATGAACCGCGACGCCGCGTGGTAGGCTCGTTGTGTGACCGCCGGCCGCCGGAATCTGTACTTCGGCTCGGACGTTGCCGTCCTTCCTGAACACGAAGAGTCTGTGAAGCCGGGTCGCGACTGCGAAGACGTACTCGTGATCCTGTTGTACGGTTCCGACATCGTACCTATGAACCGCGAGCGCGAAAGGCCCGGGATTCTCGTATGCCCACGCATCGCCTATCGCCGGGTCAAAAACCGATTCGTCAGCGAAAACTGATGTGATCCCCGAAAAGTCCTTTCTCAGGATCCGACCGCCGGCCGCCTCCGCGATGTACATCGAACCATCAGAGTCGATAACGACGTCTCGGGGACCGTTCAGCGTGTAGTTGCCGGTGCCGACCGGAGCCGCGTTCGAGTAGTCCGGGTACGCGAGCGCGTACACGACGTTACTTTCGGTAAACGCTGCATATGCAGTGGATTGGATGGGGCCGAACCCAAGCCCGCGCGGAGAGTGCGGCGGGCCTTCGATTTGAATGTCGCTCATGAACTCGCCGTCGAGCTCGTACCGCGTGATCGAGTTCTGGCTCGGCGCGACCGAAACGATTTTGCCGGCCGGGTCGATCGCGAGCGACCACGGCTGAGGTGCGTTCCAGTACACCGCGTACGTCGCCGCCGTGCTCGACGGTGTCCAGCCGTCGCGCGTTGCGGACGCCGTCAAAGAGATGCGTCCGTTCTCGATCGACGACGAGGTCACGTCGAACGGGCCGGAGTACGGCGCGGGAGGTCCCGAGCCGAGAGCGACCGCGATCGTCGTGCCCGGAGTTTGGCTCTCGATCGAGACCGGAGCCGGAAGCGCGATCGCGCCGGGTGGAAGATCGAAGACCGGAGGATAGGGCGTGAACTCGTACGCGTGTTCCGCTACTTCCGAGACGTTTGCACCGCCCGCAGCGACCGCGATTACCTTGAGCCGCGAGTTACGCGTGAGCGGAATTGGCCCGGTATAAAGGTGCGCAGCGTTCGACGGATCCGGGTCGTCCGGCTCGGAGTGGAGGCCATCGGCGATCGTGTAGTACAGCGCGTCGACCAGAGCCTCGGTCTCGAGAGTCACCGTGATGTCATCGTGAAAAAGGCCGGGGGCCGGAGAAACGATCGGTGCGGACGCTTCGGCCCAGTCGACCCGGTACACGGCGGTGCGCACCGTGCTCGATCGTGCCTGATCCCGAACCGCGACGGCTTTGATCGCGTACGTCGTCGCGTCGTCGGCGAGCGCGATCGGTCCGGTGTACTGCGTTACGCCGGGTGAGCCCGGCACGGGGACCGGCGGCAGTGTTCCGTCGGTCGAGATCGTGAAATGAATCTCGGCGTCAGGCGTCTGCGTCGAAATCGAGATCTCTATCGGATTCTGTGCGAGCACGGGGTCCACGAGCGAAGATCCGCCCGCGGGCGAGAAGGCCGGCGTCGAGACCGTGTCGTAATCGACCGAAACCGTCGCCGAGACGATCTCACTCGGGTACATCAACCTTTTGAGCGCGACCGCCCGGATCTCGACCACGCTCCCATCCTCGGTTATCTCGATCGGACTTTCGGGTGAGTACTCAAACACGTTCTCGGCGTTCGGGCTCGGACTGTCGCCGTTCAGCGTATAGAAAATCCGCGCGTCCTCGGTTTCGGTCGTGAGCGAAATGCTCTGATTCGTCTCGAACGCGACGTCCGCGTTCGTGATGTCGTCCTCGCCTCCGAAGTACATCGACGAAGTGACGACTCGCGGCCGCGCGACCGCCGAAGTCGCGGAGCCGTCACCGAGTTCGTCGGCGATATCCTCGGCGAACCCGTCCGGGAAGTACCCAAACGGAGCCGGACACGAAACGAGGAGCGCCACGATCGCGAGTACGGCGGCACGCCCAAAATTCATCCGCGACAAAACGGTAAAAGATGACATATTTAATAAGGTAACACTCCTTGCTGTGAAATACAACACGGAACGGCTCGTTGAAACGAATCGCGCGCTCGGTGTACGCTGTTTCGAGCGAAACAAAAGGAGCCCGCTCATGCCTCAAACCGATGTTCACCGCGTCGAGAAGCTCACCGCCGCCGATTACGACGAGTTGATTCCGTTTCTTGCGCGCGCGTTCGATAAGGAATCACCGACCTGGTTCGCCGACAGGCTTCCGACGATTTATCAACCGACCGACGACTCGATGAGCTGCAACCTCGCGGTTAGGATCGGCGGGCGGATCGCCGCGGTCGTCGGCATTTTTCCGCTCGAGTTAGCGCACGGCACGACGACGTTGCGCGTCGCGGGAGTCGGCGGGGTGTCGGTCGATCCCGATCATCGCCGTTCGGGGCTGATGCGGCTCCTGATGAACGCCGCGGTCGACGAGATTCGCTCCGGTGGGTACGAGTTGTCGTATCTCGGAGGCCAAAGGCAGCGGTACCGGTACTTCGGGTGGGAGCGCAGCGGACTTCGGTACACCGCACGGCTCGACCCGGTGAACCTCGCGCACGAGTTCCGCGACGCGGCGCCGCACGGTTTGACGCTGACCCGCGTCGACGCGGATGATCGCGCAACGCTCGACCTAATCGCGGATCTGCTCGAGCGGCAGCCGGTGCGGTGCGTGCGCGACAGGGCGACCGTGTACCGGCGGCTGGTGTGCTGGGGAGCGGAGGCGTACGCGGTGCGCGACGATGATGGGCTTCTTGTCGGGTACTGCGCGGTGAGTACACCAGGCCGCGCCGGCGCCGCGCACGTCGCGGCCGAGATCGTGTGCGACACCGACGAGAGGTTCGTCGCGGTGTGCCGCGCGATCGTCGAGCACGCCGGCGGACCACTCGATATCGAGCTCACG
>PXBQ01000419.1 GCA_003566875.1 Spirochaetaceae bacterium
CTCGAAAGCGCGTTCGCGGGCGTGACCGGGTTGTCGGGGCAGTAGCAGCGTCGACTACAAGCTCGCCGATCGTCGTGCCTCGCCGCGCACGCGGATGCGACCGGCGTGATCGTGGCCCCTGAAATGATCGCTCGATGAGGCGGCTGCGCGATCGATCCCCGGGTGTGCCGGTGTACCCGCGGCGGGTATGAACATATGCCGGCCGCAGCGGGCCCAATACCTGACACAATCAGTAGTAATAAGCTCGAGGATGGTCTATATTTACTTCGTGGTACCATCATTGGTGTCTCTCGGCTGGATCACGATTGGCTGGTGAGATAGCTCTGCCGAAGAGGTAGAGTTGGTGGTCGGGTACCACGAGCGCCTGGCCACAGGGGTGATCTGAGAACGACAGGAGGGCGGAGTGAGAGAATCAAGGGAACGACGACGGCGGCGCGGTGTGATCGCGATCGCGGCGGTGGTTGTGATTGCGGTGATCGTGGGAGCCTGTTCAAATCCGACCAACTCGGACGCCGACGAGCAGGAAACCTACACGGTGAGCTTCGACCGGCAGGATGGATCGGGCGGTTCGACGAGCGTGACCGCGACCTTCGGCTCACCGATGCCGACGGCCGCGGCTCCGTCAAAGACAGGGGTGGTGTTTGATGGATACTATACCGGTCTGGACGGGACTGGTACGCAGTACTACACCGCAACGATGGAGAGCGCCCGTAACTGGGACATAGCAGCAAACACCGAACTGATCGCAAGCTGGATCTACGAGGTAGGCGAGATCGGTCCTGCCGGCGGAATCGTGTTCTACGACAAGGGGTCATACTCCGACGGATGGCGGTATCTGGAGGCTGCTCCGGCATCGACCGAATGGGAGAGCAAGCCCTGGGGCGGACAGGGTACCGAGGTTGGATCTGGCGCGCAAGGAACGGCAATCGGCACCGGTGCGGCGAACACACAGGCGATCGTGACGGCGTACGGTGACAACGAACCGTATGCCGGCAGGGACGACTATGCGGCGAAGTTGGCTGCGGATCTTGACTATGGCGGGGAAACTGACTGGTTCCTCCCGTCTAAGGATGAGCTGGACGAAATGAACAAGGAGCTTTACCAAAAGGACTTGGGTGGTTTCGCGTCGGACGGCTATTGGAGTTCCTCCGAGTACGATGTATCTCTCGCGTGGAGGGAGTTCTTCGACGGTGGCAGTCAGGTCATGCTCACCAAGTTCGACGAACTCAGGGTGCGCGCTGTCCGGGCTTTTTAGCCATTGAGCGATTTAACCATTCGTTGTCTCTTCGCCATTATTTGTTCGTTGCGATCGTTGCCTCGGTCTAACTGCTTGCGAAGGCGTCCTGCCCTCTCAATCTCCCGAACGCTGGTGCGGTCTGCCTTCTTCTTCACGTAACCGGATGCAATGACGAAAAGGCGATCACAATGGTAGAAGGAGACGAGACGACGGTGTCGACCCGCACATCGCCCCGTGAAGCCGTGCCAATATGAACGCATGTGAATACTATTGAATGGAGAGAACGTCTTTGGCCGGCGCAGAACTTCTCCGGCGTTCGTGGTAGAATCGCTCATGCAGTACGACATACCACACCGCAAGCTAGGCCGAAGCGATCTGACCGTCTCTGTTATCGGCCTCGGCTGTAACCGGATCGGAGAGAACATCCACACCGAGGCCGAGTGGATCGCGCTCCTTGAGCAGGCGGCCGACTGGGGCATCACGCTTTTCGACACCGCGACGCAGTACGCCGGGGGCAGGAGTCAGGAGATCATCGGGAAGGCATTCGGCAATCGCGATGATCTGGTGATCGCGACGAAGGTCTCTCCGATCCGGGACGATGAGGGGACCCGCTTCACCTACGAGTCGATCGTTGAAGGGGCCGAGAACTGCCTGCGCCTCCTGCGGCGTGACACGATCGACGTGCTTCAAACGCACGGGAGCGGCTCGCTCGAAGAAGTGAGCAACCCTGCGTTCGCCGACGCGATGAATCATCTTCAGGAGAGCGGCAAGATAAGGCTCCGTGCGAGCGCAACGTTCAGCGCAGAGGGCGCGATCTACGCGATTCAGAACGGACTCGTCGATCTCCTGCAGATCACGTATAACCTCGTAGATCGCGATCATGCGATGCCGATTCTACCGCTCGCCGCCGAGCACACCATCGCTCTCCTCGCGCGGATGCCGTATCAGCGCGGGAGCCTGACCGGGAAGTTCCATCCCGGGCAGCCGGTAGCCGACGGACACCGAGTGCGCCTGCAGGGCGATCGGCTCGCCGACGACATTGCGGCTGCCGAGCGGTTCCGCGAGCTCGGGGACGCGCGAAGCGGAGGCATGGGCGAGCTCGCGATGCAGTACGTGCTCCACGAGAATCGCATCCCAGCGACTATCCCCGGCGCCAGATCGATCGATCAGGTTCGCACCAACATCGAAAACGCGCTCGCGAAGCCCATCACCGACGAGGAACTCCGGGAGATTGAGCGCATCCAGGCAGCGCGGTAGGTGAGAGCGAACGGTGAGCTCTTCGAAGGTTCGGGCGCATCCCCACCCGCCGCGCAGGCCGCAAAAGTCGATCTCGAAGAGCTGTTCGCGGTGCCACCGCTCCTGCAAAGCCCGGCGATTCACATCCGGTTACGGCGGAACGCGCGCGGTGCCTCTCCGGTGCAGCGCGCGAACGCCTTCGAGAAGTAGCCCGCATCGGCAAATCCACACTCTGCGGCGATTTGCTTGATCGGCGTGTTTGTCGTGTAGAGCAGGTCGACGGCGCGCTCGATCCGCACCTGCTCCAGGAACGCTCGCGGTGAAACGCCGGCGGTTGCCGTGAAAATCCGCGTGAAGTGCGACCGGCTCAGGCGGAGTTCGGACGCGACGTCAGCGACGCCTACCTTCCGCCCCACCCACGCGCGCATCAGCCGCTGCGCGCTACGCGTCGTTTCGACTTCGTGCGGCTGCGCCCGCCGAATCCGCGCGACTTCGAGCAACTCCATGCAGATCGAGTACGCGAGCGCGGACACGCGGAACGACGGGTCGTCGCGGTCGGGATCGGCGTGCGGTGTCCCCGATGCGCCGACGATCTCGCGCGCAAGCCGCACCGCTTCCCGCATGAGATTCACGAGTCGGGACGAGCCGTCAAGCCGGATGACGGGGCGTTCGGTCAGCGCCGCGTCGACCGCGCGCATCGCCTCCGACCCGGTGAGACAGACGTAGACGAATCGCCACGGATCGCCGCCGGAGAACTCGTAGCGGTGATCGTGCGGAACTCCGACGACCATCAGGTCCCCGGGCAGCAGCCGATACTCGATCCCCTCCCACGTCAACCGGCCCTCGCCGGTCAGCGTGTACTGGAGCACCGCGAACCGGCGCTCGCCGCGGCGACGCCCGTCGAACGAGTAATCGAAACCGGTCGCCTGCGATACCCCGCAGCTCGTGATCATCGCGTGCAACGGGATCGACCGACCGGTCTGCAGCAACGCGGACTCCCAGAGTGGCTCGTCATCACACACGAGCACAAAATTACCACTTTTTGAACTTCATTGCCATCGACACGCTCGAGAAAGCGGATAAACTGTCTCTAGACGAGAATCAGGGAGGACTTATGTCGTTCAAAATTGCGTTTATCGGAGCCGGGAGCGTCGGATTTACCCGGAAACTTGTTCAGGACGTCCTGGGCGTCCCCGAGTTCACCGACGTCGAGTTCAGCTTCATGGACATCAGCGCACAGAACCTCGATATGATCGCGAAGCTCATCTCGCGGGACGTCGAGGCGAACGGGCGGTCGGGCGTGACGATCGGGACGACGACGAGTCAGGCCGACGCGGTTCGCGGCGCGAGGTACGTCATCAACGTCGCTCGGGTCGGCGGGCTCGAGGCGTTTGCGACCGATATCGATATTCCGCTCCGGTACGGTGTCGACCAGTGCGTCGGCGACACGCTGTGCGCCGGCGGCATCATGTACGGCCAACGCGGTATCCCGATGATCCTGGACCTGTGTAAAGACATCCGCGAGTACGCCGAGCCCGAGGCGTTACTCCTCAACTACGCCAACCCGATGGCGATGATGACATGGGCGGCGAACACGTACGGCGGCGTGAACACCGTCGGTCTGTGCCACGGTGTTCAGGGCGGGCACCATCAGATCGCGGACGTCCTGGGCGTACCGCAGAGCGAAGTCGACATCGTCTGCGCGGGCATCAACCACCAGACGTGGTACGTGCGCGTGCTCCACGACGGCAAGGATGTCACCGGAACGCTGCTCGAGCTCTACGAGAAGCACCCGAAGTACAGTCAGACCGAAAAAGTGCGCATCGACATGCTCCGCCGCTTCGGCTACTACTCGACCGAAAGCAACGGTCACCTCAGCGAGTACGTGCCGTGGTATCGAAAGCGCGCCGACGAGATCAACGACTGGATATCGCTCGACACCTGGATTAACGGTGAGACCGGCGGCTACCTGCGGGTCTGCACCGAAAAGCGCAACTGGTTCGAAGAAGACTTCCCGAAGTGGATGGCCGAAGACCCGAGCGAGTACGGGCCCGATCACCGCTCGAACGAACACGGAAGCCACATCATCGAGGCGATCGAAACCGGCCGCATCTACCGCGGGCACTTCAACCGAGTTAACGGCGCGACGATCTCGAATCTCCCTGCCGACTGCATCATCGAAGCGCCCGGCTACGTCGATCACACCGGCATAAACATGACGCAGGTCGGCGACCTGCCGCTTGCCGCCGCGGCGATCTGCAGCGCCAGCGTCAACGTTCAAAGGTTGGCGGTCGAGGCCGCCGTCCACGCCGACGACACGCTGCTGCGCCAGGCGTTCATGCTCGACCCGCTGACCGGCGCGGTCTGCAACCCGCCCGAAATCTGGCAAATGGTCGACGACATGCTCATCGCGGGCGAGAAGTGGCTACCGCAGTACGGCGACGCGATCGCCGCGGCAAAGAAGCGACGCAAAGCAGGACCCCGGATCGCGACGAAGGAGTACGCCGGTGCCGCGCGGCTCGCCGTGAAAAGCGTCCAGGAACTGCGAGACGCCGAGTCGGGCCTGAACGTCGAGGCGCGCGCGTTCAAGTTTAAGCAGTAGAAACTGGTGCCAAAATTGTAAAAAAAACGGCTGACGGTGAAGCCTCGGGAAAAAAACGAGCGTTCTCATAGGGTATCAGGAGGTACCCGATGAGACTCCCGTCCGGCCCACGAAGGCCCGTCAGCCGCCCACTGTTCTGCCCGCGCAAGGAATGCCCGTACCACGACCCGGAAGCCGCCCGGAAGGCGGAGTGGTTCACCGACCACGGTGAGTTCTTCACGTTCGCCCGAGGTGAGATCAAAC
>PXBQ01000118.1 GCA_003566875.1 Spirochaetaceae bacterium
GAGGGCTTTCCGCCTGCAGAATTCGCAGCGATTTTTCGTTTTCATCGACAAACGTCTCGTGGTCGAGCAGATCCATCGGCGGATATCCGCAGAGACTCAACTCCGGAAACACCACAATTCCCGCGCCGGCGTCCGAGGCGGCGCGCGCGAACTCGAGTATCTTTTCCCGATTCTCGGCGAATGCTCCGATCGTCGTATTAACCTGCGCGAGCGCTATTTTCATCTCTGTTGACCTCACTAATTACCGGGTGCTACTATAGAATAACATGGAGAAAACCATCTTGATAACCGGGAGGTACACTCCGCTTTCGGCGGATCTTGTGCAGGGTGCGCTCTCCCGGAAGCATCGTGTTCTGGTCACCGTAGATGACTCCGACAGTAATCCGCCGGTTCCCGAAGGCTTCGACGAGGAACTCCATCATCTCGCGTGGAATCCCCGATCGCCGCTCTCCGCGCGGTCCGTGATCCTCTCGGGAACAAATACGTTCGATCCGATCGACGAGGCGATCGTCGTACTCTCGGCAAACGGCTCGCTGACCCCAATTCACGAAACGCCCGCCGCGACGATCGAGGCCGCGATCGACGCCTCGGTGAAAGGGTATATATTTCTCGTGAAAGAGATCGTCGCGTACTTTCAGCGACGAAAGGCGGGCACGCTTTCGTTCGTCGTTCACGAGCCCGGTGAGAACTTCGCGGCGCTTTCGGCGTGTGCGTCCGGCTGTTTTCGTGCGCTGGCCGAGTCGATGTTTTCTCTCTATCAAAACGAACCAATCTTGATGCGCGGTTTCCGGTCGGAAACGACAAACGTCAAGAGTTTCGCCGAGTTCGTTCTCACCAACTGTAGCGATCGACCCGAGAAATCGGGTGGGAAATGGCATGCGTACGCCGATAAGGCGTCGTTCTTCTCGTTCAAACGTGGATGATTAACAGCTAATCAGGATGGGTTTCATGAAAATTTGGATCAGGGTCGTACTCGGTGCCGCACTCGGAATTGCACTCGGCGCGTATCTTCCCGAACGCGCGGGAGATACCGCGCAGTTGTTCGGGCGGTTCTTCGACTTCATCGTTGGGGTCGGACGGTATCTTGTCTTTCCGATGATCATCACCTCGATCGCCGTCGCGGTGTTCGAGTTACGCGACAGCGGGCGTTTCGTCTTTGTGCTGCTCAAAGCGATCGGAACGATGGCCGTCGTTACCGTCGCGACCGTCGTTCTGAGCGTGATCGCGATTCTCGTGTTCGTGCCGTCGCGGATCCCTCCGATTCTCGGTGACGTCGTCGTTCCCGCCGTACCGAGCTTCGGCGGCGTACTTCAAGGGCTCTTCCCCGAGAACCTCTTTTCGGTCTTCCGGTTTGAGACCGCTTTCATCCTTCCTGCGGTCGTCTTTGCGGTGCTACTCGGTCTCACGTTCCGATCCGAACACGCCGAGACCGAACCGGTCGTAGCGTTCTTCGACTCGCTGAACCGGATTTTCTACCGGATGACCGCGGTGTTCGTCGATATCATCGGCATCGGAATTGTTGCACTCGCGGCGTTTACGATTCTTCGCGCGCGCGGGATCGAGGATTTTTCGATCTTCGGGCAACTCGTCGTCGTTCAGGTATTCATCTCGGCGCTCATCGGGTTCGGCCTCCTCCCTCTCGTGTTGTACCTGGTCGATCGAACGCGGTCGCCGTTTCAATGGCTGCTCGCGCTCGTGCCTGCCGCGGTAACCGCTGCGTTCTCGGCCGACGCGTACTTCACTCTCGCTCCGAGCACGCGAATGATTAAAGAGAACGTCGGAATTCCGCGCATGATCGGTGGATTCGTCCTCCCTCTCGCGACGATCCTCGGACGCGCGGGCACAGCCGCGATGGCCGGTGCTTCGTTCATCGTCGTCCTTCGTTCGTACACGGCGCTCGACATCCAGTTCACGCAGATCGTGTGGGTTATCGTGACATCGTGTACGCTCTCGTTCCTGCTTGGATCGGTCCCGGGGGCGGGCCTTCTCGTTGCGCTGACGATGTTGTCCGCCGCGTTCGGTCGAGGAATGGACGATGCGTACCTGATTCTTGTACCGATCGTGCCGGTTCTCGCGGCGATCAGCGCCGTGCTCGATGTGATGGCGAGCGCGTTTGTCACGACGATCGTCGCGATCTGGGAAGATAACAAGAGGGACATCGAGCCGTACGAGTACGTTTAGCGGGGCGGATCGTATCCCGGGCTTTGTCCCGGCGGTGATCGCGTTACCGCTGCGCGGGCACGACGCGGATCGTGAGCGTCGGGATGATCATCAACTCGTCCCAAAACGGGGTGTCGAACGCGGACCAAAGGTTATAGACCGGGATCGTTGTTCTGATCGATAGCACCGCGCGCGTCCGCTCCGATACCGCGTACGCTACCGACCCAAAAAACTCGGGCGCGAGAAAGCGCCCCGCGCGCAAGAAGTACGAGCGTAGTTCGCCGATCTCGGTCCCGTCGATCGGTACTACCGGGATCCGGAACAGCAACGACGGCGACGCGCCGAGACCGAACGCGACTTTCTCCGCGAACGCATACTCCCACGTGAACGGAAAGCCCATGATCACACCGAGAGTGCCCGCGATCGACCCGAGTTCGGCTCCCGTCTCGATCTGAGTAGGGACCGCCTTGCCGGAGTCCTTCAGCAGGATGTACTCCTGACCGAAAAAGCGCACCGACGGAGAGAAGAACCACGACTCGCTCAAGCTGAAGCGGGCTCCACCGCCGACGGCGAACCGGATCGGCGAGACGTCGCTGCCTTGTACGATGTCTCCGGCCGAGTCGACCCGGTAGCCGTTCAGGATGATCGCTTGGCCTAAGTGAAACTCATAACCTGCGTACTCGAACGCGGGAAGGTAGACACAGACAAAAAAGAAAGCGGCGAGAACGGTGACTTTTTTTGCGACCGACATCGTACGTATACTATACCACGACACGGCCGCCGCAACAATGAAGCCGTGGCGATGGATCGGAACGGCGATGGCCCGTCACCGAATCGCGACGGTCTCCACCATGTAGCGGACGCGATGTCCGGCCGCGGCGTGCATCTGCATCTCGACGACGAAAACGACCGACCGTTCGTCAGGTGAGACTATCACTTGATGGATTGTGTACTTGCGGACACCGTCGCGATCGAAGTTCGGCAGGCCTACGGTGAAGCTCCGCGTTCTCGACTCGGCCGTGAACGTGAAATCGATGTGAAAACGTGCCTTGACCGCGGCGCCCGTTCCGGTGCTCTGTTGGTTGAGTCTTAACTCATATCGTGAACCCGTCTCAAAGTCCCGGAACGACAGTCGATCGCGGGGTTCGGAGTCGTTGATTCTCACGTACACGAGACGGCCCGTTCTCAGATGGTCGATCGCGCGGGCGTTCACGAAAGCTGCGTTCTCGCCCAAGATGTTGTAAAGCGCGCCGCTGCCGTCCTGTCCCGGCGTCAGCTCGACGTCGTACGTCTTGCGGAAGACGCCGTTCGGCACAAAACGATTCGCCGGAACGTCGACCGTGAACAACTCCGCGTACGGGCGAGACCGGGCTACATCGATGCCGTACTGGGCGAACATGAATGTCCGCGAGTTCTCAGAGAACCCGAGATTGGCAAACGTCGCGATATCGCCCGCAAACGCCGTGGTTGCGGTTACGGCGAGAATCAGGCAAAACACGAGGCGTCTATTGGTCATCGATATGCCCCCCTCTATATCAATATCGAACAAATTCCACGTTCCTATAGTTTTTTTGGGCTCGATATTTTGATATACTCGCCTCATGACGATCGCCGTCCGGAATGCCGCGTTACGAGTCGGTAGCTTTATCTGTTTCCTCGTCGTTGTCGGATACGCGGTCGTGATGAGCCGCATCATCGCGATCCCGCTCGACCGTGTGTACGAGATCGTCGGGCCGGGCGAGGCGTCGGTGTTCCCGAGCTGGGTCGTCGGCGGATCGATTCTCTGGACCGCGTGGTTCCTCGGTTTCATTCCGGTATTCTCGTTTGCTGCCGGCTTGTTGTTCGTCAGGTACTTCCGAAAAACGACCGCTCCCGAGATCTTTTTCTTTATCGTTTTCCTGATGTCTCTCGTCTTCGATTCGATGAAGCTGCTGAATGTCCTGTTAATCGCCGAAAACATGCCGCTTGAACTCCAGAATCTCGTAACACGCGCAGTTACGTTTGGGTATGTGTTCGGCGTTGCGTGTTTGTTTCTTTCGAGCCTCTACTCCGCGGGCATCGATTACCAGAAGACCGAAGCGATCGTCGGGATCACTGCGCTGATCTCGTTTGCATTTGCGTACACGATCCCCGTTAACACGTTTGTCTTCTACCCGAACCTTATTCACCGGGTCGGTGACGGTTCGATGATCGTGATCGTCGTGACGTTCGTGTACATCGTGACGTTCTTGAATCTCGTCCAGTCCGCAATCCGATCGGCGAGTTGGTCCGACGTGCAGCTCGCGTGCGCCGTGCTCTTGACCGCAGCCGGTCGCGAGTTGATTTTTCGGGGGGCTGGGCCGGTCGGCCTGAGTCTCGGCGCGATTCTTCTCATCGCCGGCGCGGTATGGTTCGGCGTGAAGAAGTACTCAGCGTATCTGTGGGCCTAATCGGCGCGAAACGCGCGATACCGGGGTACTGCTGCGCGGGATACTCCTGTGGATATTTCGCTAATCGAACGCTAGATGAGCATGAGATACGCGACCAATCCCGTCCCTATCGGGAGCACGATGTTGTCGACGTCTTTGAGCGGCGTTATCTCGAGAAACGTTGCCACGAGCGCGATGACAACCGCGTGGGCCGGCAGAGCCGTGATGTAGTAGGTCGGGATCAACACCGCGACGAAACACGCCAGACTGCCTTCGAGCGACTTGCCGCCGGGGATCCGTATCGTCCCGAAAGCACGTCCGACAAGGCTTGCAAACCCGTCGCCGAAAGCGAGCGCGAAAATCGCGATTCGAGCAGCCGGGTCAGGGTAGAGCAGGAGGGCCGCCATCGCGCCGATCCCGAGAGTGACCGGTCCGAGCACGAACCCGCCGAGATCACGCGTTCGTGACGCGCTCATCGTCAAACCCGAAACGATGTAAACCGGCCGGCCGGCCAGGCGGAGCGTCTCCGCGTACGCGTAAAACACGGTGCCGAACGCAAGGAGCGAGAGAGTCGGGGCGACGCCGATGATTCCTACGACGAACGGTACAAAAGCGACCGAGATATGAATCGATTTCCTGATGAGTTCGATCTCGACATCGGGCGAGATTGAGAACCGGCCGGCCACCGCCCGTGGTGTTCTCAAATTTTCCATTA
>PXBQ01000552.1 GCA_003566875.1 Spirochaetaceae bacterium
ATCGAGTCCGGCGATGTCTCGCATACCCGAGAGGAGCTCGGTGACGTTTTCCTGATCGCGCTGATGGTTTCCTACATCGAAGAGCAACGAAACTCCTTCAGCGTCGCATCGGTCTTCTCGGATCTCGCGGATAAACTTATCCGGCGGCATCCTCATATTTTCGGCGAACAGAATAACGGCATAGACACCGCAGCCAAAGTTGTTTCGCAATGGCACGCAATCAAATCCGAGGTCGAAGGCAAACGAAAAAAAGAATCGGTCGTCGACTCGATCAAGGAATCCTATCCGCCGCTCGAACGCGCGTACCGGATTCAAAAAGCCGTTGCAAAAGTCGGTTTTGATTGGCCCTCTATCGACGGAACACTCGAAAAAATAGTTGAAGAAGCAAACGAGATTAAGCCGTTACTTGAATCGCGCTCAGGCGACAACGGGTCCAACCCCACCGAAACGGACCGCTTGGAACACGAGTTGGGCGATCTGCTGTTCAGCGTTGTGAACTTCTGCCGCAAAGCAGGAATCGACCCCAGTATCGCTTTGCACCGGTCGAATTCCGAGTTCCTCGAGCGCTTCCGCGGGATGCAGTCGTCGTTTCGCGACGAAGGAGTCGATATCACCAAAGATCCCGTGTCGCTTGCCGAACTCGACGCGCGCTGGAACACGATAAAAAACTCGCGGCGCACCGCCGACGCGCACACAGACACAAGAATTTGAGAAACCGTCAAGCGCGTGGAAGATGAACGCTACAGAATAAGAGATTGTATAAAAATATAGACTACTTCTGCGTGCGCAGCGGGCGGGTGCGCAGCGGGCGGCGAACTCCGGTCACGTGCGTTCGGATAAGGCGGTCACAAATACGTCCGACGGGGATTGAGCGCTGGAATTCTCGATAGCCCGGCAAATACCGCCGGCGAGATCAGCGCCGTGTACCCTATCTCGATCGCATAGCGGACGGAAAAGACCGCTCCCGAAAGACTCTCGATCGAAAACACGGCGGTCAACGCAAGTAACATCAAGGCTTTCAGAAGAGACGCGCCTGTACAGAGCAAAATCGGCATGAAAACTACGTCAAGAAAGACTTTGTTGCGTACGAACCCAAATGAGAAACCGGTCACAGTTCGTATCAACGCATGCAGCCCTAACGGAGCGGTAGTCATTAAGTCCTCGAGAAGCCCCGCGCCGAAACCCGACACCTGCGCCGGCATCGGGCCGGTTTTTATGCCCGTGAATACTATAATAACCAAGACCAGGTCAGGAGCTGCCCCCCCGATCCGGATGAAATCCAACAACGTGGACTGAAGCAGTGCGGCAACCGCAGCAACCAGAAAAGGGATCCCGATTCCCATCGTTCTACCCGTGCGTCCTTATCACAAACACGTACTCCAGTACCGCGAATTCGACCAAGGGACGAACAACGAGTTCAAGCGAGGTTTCGTACGGACGAGCCTGGATTCCTTCAACTGTTCCGATATGAATGCCACGCGGGTACAACGAACCCAATCCCGATGTTATGACCGATTCTCCGTACGCAATGTTATCGCGTGCATTTTTGTCCACATGGCGCATCGAGATCGTCTCCGATCCGGCGCCGGTGCCGCTCACAAGTCCTTCGTACCGCGATCTCTGTAGCCGTGACGCGACGTAGAACGATCTATCGGTGAGCGGTACAACGGTGGATGCCGTCAGTCCCGCACGCTGCACGCGCCCTACAAGGCCTTGCCGGCCGCCCTGCACCGCGACAACCGGCATATCGGTACGAACTCCGTGCAGAGATCCGCGGTTGATCGTTATCGCACCGAAAAGATTGCCGGGGTCCTTACCGATAATCTGCGCGGGTATGTTATCGTACTGCAGTTCTTGCGAGAAACCGAGCAGTTCGCGCAGGCTTTCAACCTCGCTCCGTAACTCGAAAATGTCGTTTTCAAGTCCTTCGTACCGACGTACCTGCTCGACAAGCAGGTCATAGTCCGCCTGCAGTTCCCGGAGCTCCGCAACGGAGTTAATCGTTGACGCGATAAACCTGCCGAAACCCGTGAAAACACTCTGGAAGGCCGAAACAACGGTCAGGCCGAACTCGCGCGGACGCACGACTACATTCGTACTCGAGAAAGTCATTGTGACAAGCGAGAAAACAACACACACAGCAAGGACAACTACCGCGCGGTGTTGGTCGAATGCAGTCCGGAACTTCATTTCACAAAAACCTCAGTTCGCCGTAGCCTTCACTGACGGTTGTAGTTGTACCCATGGTGGTGCGAGTTCTTTTCCCGTTCAAAATACATGCCGGCTCCGAGCGCGACACAGTTCAAAGGATTCTCGGCTTTGAATGCCGGAACTCCGGTTTCGTTCGCAATGAGAACGTCGAGACCTTTCAGCAACGACCCGCCGCCGGTCATCACGATACCACGTTCAACGATATCCGCGGCAAGCTCAGGCGGGGTTTGTCCGAGCGTTCGTTTGATCTCCTCGATGATCGCGGTGATGGGTTCTTGCAACGCCTCGCGGACTTCGACCGAATCAATCTCGAGTCGACGCGGCAATCCGGTTATCGCGTCGGTTCCTTTTATTTCCATTTTCTCTATTTTCTTGTCGGGCGACGCGTTGCCGATCTTCTTCTTGAGGTCCTCCGCCGTACCTTCTCCGATTATAAGATTGTGGACGGTGCGCACGTGTTTCATGATTGCCTCGTCGAACTCATCTCCGCCGAGTCGGATCGCATTGGTGACAACCATACCTCCCAAAGAAATCACTGAAATTTCGCTGGTTCCTCCGCCGATATCGACGATCATGTGACCCGCCGGCTCATAAATCGGTATGTTTGCGCCGATCGCAGCTGCCAGAGATTCCTCGATGACTTTTACCTCGCGTGCGCCGGCCTTGTATGCGCTTTCTTCCACGGCGCGTCGTTCTACTTCGGTAATGCACGATGGTACACCAATGACCATCCGGGGCCGAACAAACAGACGGCGCTGCAAGACCTTCGAGATGAAATAGCGGATCATTTTCTCGGTCGTCTCGAGGTCGGCGATGACGCCGTCTCGGAGCGGTCTGATCGCAATGATGTCTCCGGGAGTCTTCCAGAGCATTTTTTTTGCGTCCTCACCGACCGCAACCACACGCTTCGTTCCTCGTTCAACTGCGACAACCGACGGTTCACTGACGACGATTCCCTTACCGCGAATATAAATCAGCGTATTACACGTTCCGAGATCTACGCCGATATCAGTCGAAAACCCAGAAAACAATTTGCCCATGCCCAATCCTCCCGGTTGCTGCGCACGTTAGTCTTGAAGGCGCCTGAGCGCCTCTCTATGCCCCGGATCGAGACGAACTGCCTCTCTCCATTCGAGTCGGGCTCGTTCCGGCGTATCGGTCTCGTGGTACAAGACACCCAGCCAGTAATGAGCATCGGCAGATTCCGGTCTCTGCTCCATAAAACCAAACAAGAGATCCGCGGCCTCATCGAATCGTCCCGTCGATATCAGGATTTCCGCAATCCGGATGGTCGAACGATCGGCGAGATGCGTATCGTCGGTCGTCGCAATTGCCAAAGTGAAGTAGCGTTCGGCGTTCTCGGAATCTCCGGAATCGCGAAGCACCTCCGCAAGCGTGAAGTATAGTTTGTCTGAGGGGTTCCTGTCGATCGCCGCGCGAAGGTACCTCGCCGTATCTTCGGTTCGGCCAAGGTGCGACGAGGCCATCGCGAGGTACTCGTACGTATCGGTAGCAACGTATCCATGATCTACCGCCTGTCTCATGTGCTCGACGACAAGGTCGCTATACACCGGACCTAAATCGAAATACGCCTTGGCGAGAACGTAGTGCACCGGTCCGGGTAATGGGGTTTCGTCAAGCAACAGCGCCTTCCTCAGGTGAGCGACGCTGCGAGACACATAAGTCCTTCTCTCGTCTTGAGCTACCCGATTGTTCCCTTCGTAAAAGTACGCAAACCCACCGAGAACCAACGCAGTCGGTTCCATCGCTTCACGGTCGATGATCGAGGAAGTGATGTCGATAACCTCACTGTACCGTTTATCTTCCCAAAGCTGGTACACTTCGGTTCTGTCCCGAGTCAGCCGGAAATCGAGGAAGGTATATCTTCGCGATAGTCCGAGGTACGTAGCCGCGAGGACAACCACGCCGAACAGACCAACGCCCGCTATGATGAAAAACGTGGATTTTTTCTTTTCTTTTCGCCTCTTAGGCGTTTTAAAGCGGTCACGCGGATATACCATTGCCTGTCTTTCGTCTGTGCGTCATTAAAATATAGTCGTCACAAAAAGTCAATGTGTGCAGCGGTTCCCGCTTTCAAACGACACAGGAACCGCTGCAATGTACGAGCACGACACGTCGAACCGATATCGAGCAGAAACGACAGGCCTGTAAGCCGGGTTCTGTCCCGACCACCCGATTGAGCGGTCGGGCGCCACCATCTATCTCGCCCCGCCGTTTCCGGACGGGGTCGCGCGCGATCTACCCGCGAACTGTGAGCGAGCAGCCCATTCGCTTCTTGATCTTGCTCCCGGCAAGGTTTACCATGCGTCCGGTGTTACCACCGAACCGGTGAGCTCTTACCCCACCTTTTCACCCTTACCCACCGAGTGCCTTAGCAACTCGGCCGGCGGTATATTTTCTGTGGCACTATCTGTCACGACCCTTTTCAGGATCGCGCCCGGGGGTTACCCGGTGCCGTGCCCTACGGAGCCCGGACTTTCCTCCGATCGAAGTCGGCGGTGGCGCGGCCTGTCGTCACTGTTCGATAACGGTCCGAAACAACTTTGAAAAATCAGCCGTCGCTGTTCTCTTCGGGCTCGTCTTCCTCCTCTTCGTCCTCTTCGAAGTCTTCGTCCTCGTCGTCATCGAAGTTGTCGTCGCTGTCTTCTTCGACATCGTCTTCATCCTCGTCGATGTCTTCGTCTTCATCCTCTTCGACATCGTCGGGTTCCAACTCTTCCTCTTCGTCTTCCTCGTCCTCATCACCGCCGATTCCTAGAGGTTCCTCGTCAATTTCCGCCGTCGGATCGTCATCATCGTGGATAAACTCGTCGAGATCTCCGTCCTCGTCGCCGGCGTATTCCTCGATCAAGTCCACGAGACCTTCCGCCTCGTCCTCGGGCATGAGCGAGTCTTCATCGCCGACAAAAAACACGATCTTGCTGCAGTACGGACAAAACAGAATCTTCTCACCGATACGTACGTCGTTGACAAACTGGAGCGGCAAAATCATCTGACAGCCGGTGCACACACCTTTGCGCAGCGGAACAATTCCCTGCCCTTCCTTACTGCGAATAATTCGTTCAAACTTAAA
>PXBQ01000131.1 GCA_003566875.1 Spirochaetaceae bacterium
AGGTTCTCCGATATGCATCAAAATCGGCATGCTCTCGCGCACCAGATACTCGTAGACGGGGTCGAAAATTTTATCGTCGATCAGGACGAAGCGGCCGTCGTGGTCCGTGAGCTCCATTCCGATGTTTTTCCACGCCTTGACCGCGATTGCGCCGTCGGCGAATTCGCGCCTGAGCCCGGCGATCACCATAGAGGCGTACTCACGGTCCGAGACCGTGTAGTCGGGCAGATCGAAAGACGTGCACCACGCGTACCGATCAGCGTGACTCTTTGTGAGTTCACGGTACAGACCGATCTGCGGGTGCCACTCACCCGCGGCGACGCAGATGTTGAGCAGCTTGAGATCATACTGCTCGAGCAGCCGCAGCGTCTCGGGCGTATCTCCGGAGTAGTGGATATGGGCATCGATCATCGTAGAGCCTCCTGCGGACTACCGCACCCGAGAGAGTGGCGAACAACAGATGGTGCGTTTTTCCTGTTACGACGATGATACTCGGAATGTCGCGCCGCGTCACGGCTTTCGGCGCGAGATCGACTTCACGCGCGCTTCACAAAAACTGCTCGGACTCTTCATCGGCAGTGGTAATACTAACCACACGCGGAACAGCGATGGTCCGTCGGAGGGATCGATGAAAACGAACGTCAAAGTTGGAATCATTATCGTTGTATTGTTTGCAGCCGCGGCGACCGTCTGGACGTTGGTGCGGAATGGAAGTGACGGCCGAGTCGAGTCGGCTACCGTGGGATCTCCGTCACTTGTCAAACCTCAGCCGGGAACGGTCACCGTCGGGATCGACGCGCCCGCGGTGCTCGAGCCGTATCGGTCAATCGTTATCCGGTCGACCGTCGGCGGTCGACTCGAGTACGTTTCACCGACCGGTTCGACCGTAAACGAGGGCGAGGTCGTCGCACGGTTCGATCCCCGTGAGGCCGACGCGAAGGTAGCGCGCTCACGGATCGACGTCGCGGAGGCGGCGCTTTCGCTCGATAGATCGAAAAGAAACTTCGACAAAGCTACGACGGCTTTCGCCGAGTCGCAAGAGCTGTTCGCGATCGGTGCCGTGACGCGCGAGAGGCTCGACGCCGCGCGCGACTCGCTTGCCGATGCCGAACACGCGGTAAAATCGGCTGAACTGTCGCTCGAAAAGGCGCGTCTCTCGCTCGACGTCGTACTCCGCGAACGGGAGGCGCTCGTCGTCCGTGCACCGTACCCCGGCGTCGTGGTCACGGCGGCCGTCGCGCCGGGCGATTCGGTCGGAGCAAACTCCACGTTGATCACGATAGCCGATCTTTCCCGTCTGCGTGTGATCGCCGAAATCGATGAGTACGATATCGTCCGGATCAAGACCGGGATGAGCGCCGAGGTCACCGTCGACGCTGTGTCGGGGCGCGACGGATCGCCGCCTTCGTTTTCGTCCGTGGTCGACGCGATCAGCCCGACGGCGCGCATAGTCAGTAACATCTCCGTCTTCACGGTCTCCGCGGTGATCGAGAACGAAACCGGTTCACTGCGCCCGGGCATGACCGCCGACCTTTCTGTGTTGATCGCGCGCGACCGCGGACTCGTCGTGCCTTCGCGAACCGTCACGACGGTTCGTGGTCGCAGCTACATCGACGTGTTCGTCGACGGTGAACCGGAGACCCGGCGAATCGAGATCGGCGCGAACGACGGCGTAAACGTCGTTGTTCTGGAAGGGCTCGACGAAAACGACCGGGTCGTCGCGCCGAGTACCGTCGGTATCGAAGTTCTTAGCGTGGCTCCTCCGACGCCGGAGACGAGTTCCAGCGTGATTCCGATGAGCGTCCCGGGCACCAGCTCGGGAGGCACAAGTGGCGGCGGTGGCGGCGGAGGACGCCAATGATCGACACCATGGCTGATCCGATGATCGTGTTCGATCGAATCGAAAAAACGTACAATATGGGGGCGGAGATCATCCGGGCGCTCGACGGCGTTACGTTCAGCGTCGAAGCCGGCGAGTTCATCGCGATAATCGGGCCGAGCGGTTCCGGAAAAAGTACGTTGATGAACGTGGTCGGATGCCTCGATACTCCGAGCGGGGGGGCATATCGCCTCGCCGGAGAATCGGTTGAGAACCTGTCGCGGGATCAGCTCGCCGAGGTCCGGAACACCCGTATCGGGTTCGTCTTCCAGACGTTCAATCTTCTGCCGCGACTCACGGCGATCGAGAACGTTGAAGTGCCTCTCGTGTATGCCGGAGTGTCACGCCGCGAACGGAGGAAACGTGCCGTCGCGATGCTTGAACGCGTCGGACTCGCCGACCGTGGGAAACACCGACCGGCGGAGTTGTCCGGCGGCCAGAGGCAACGAGTCGCGATAGCGCGCGCGCTATCGCTCGATCCGGCGGTGTTGCTCGCCGATGAGCCGACGGGTGCTCTCGATACCGCGACCGGTCACGACATTATGCAGCTCTTTCACACGCTTCACCGTGACGGCTCAACGATAGTGTTGGTAACCCACGATCCGGACCTCGCCGAACAGGCGGATCGGATCATCCGTATTCTCGACGGGCGGATCACCGACGACCGGAAATGCGCAGCGAAGGAGGCGTTCGCGTGACGCGCCAGGCACTGCTCGAAAACACCCGGATGTCGATTCGAAGCATTCTCTCGGTTCCCGTCCGATCGATTTTGACCGGCCTCGGCGTCATGATCGGGGTCGGCGCGGTGATCACGCTCGTCGCGCTCGGCAATGGTGCGCAGAAACAGGTGGAAGCCGGCCTCGAGGCGCTCGGCGCGAATCTCCTGATCGTGTACTCGGGTGAACCTCGTGGCACCGCTCTGGTGCGGACGAACACCTCAAACATCCGGCCGACGCTCACCGAGACCGACATCGAGATGATCCGTGCGCTACCGCCGGATCTGGTCCGGCTCGTCGCGCCCGCCTCGACCGCGAACGCACAGTTGAAGTACGAGAACCGGAACATTGCGGCGACGGTCATCGGGACGACGGTCGAGTACCCGGACGTACGAAACTTCTATCCGATCTACGGCGAGTTCTTCACCGAGGTCGACGTCGAGTCTCGTCGCGCCGTCGTCGTTCTTGGAGCGCAGACGTACCGCGACCTTTTCGTTGCCGGCCAGGACCCGATCGGCGAACGCGTCCGGATAAACGGAATCGCATTCCGTGTTGTCGGTGTGATGGAGGAGAAAGGCTCTACGGCTCAGGATTCATCGGTCCTGATTCCCATCTCGACGTTCCAGAGGTCGGTGTCGGGCTCGTCGAACTACGCGATGGTGAACATCCAGGCAGCGTCTTCCGACGTGATGCGCGAGCTTCAAGCGATCCTCGAGCGTGAGCTACTGCGGCTGCATCGCATGCCGTCGATCGAGGCCGCCGACTTCTACATCGCGAATCAACTCGATCTACTCTCGACCGTTCAGGGTGTGGCCGGAACGTTCACGATGCTGCTCGCGAGCATCGCGGCGATTAGCCTGGTCGTCGGCGGGATCGGGATAATGAACATCATGCTCGTCTCGGTCACCGAGAGGACGCGCGAGATCGGCGTCCGGATGGCGCTCGGTGCCCGGGGCCGAGACATCATGGCGCAGTTTCTCACCGAGGCCGTCATTCTCTCGGTCGGCGGCGGGGTGATCGGCGTCGCGCTCGGTCTCGGCGCGTCGTGGGCGGCGGTGGAATTCCTGCGCACCGCGGCTGTCGCGACGGCGTCGTCGGTCGGCACTGCGTTTGGATTTTCGGTCGTGATCGGGTTGTTTTTCGGAGGATACCCGGCGTGGCGCGCATCGCGTCTCGACCCGATCGAAGCGCTTCGGTACGAGTAGCCGGCAGTCCCGATAGTGAGAAATCGCAAAGAACCCAAAATGAGAGGAACACACGGATGAGAGGAGTGCACGTGAGAACAATTGTGAAAAAAGCCGTGTTGATAGCGGCAGTCGTCGGGTTTTCGTTCGCCGGCGTAGCCGGCACGGTTGCGCAGCAGCACGCGAGTGATCCCGCGATGCAGAAAGCACGAGAGGAAACCCAAGTCGTTCTGGACTTCGCGCGATTTCTCGGGATCGTGCTCCGGATGGTCGAACAGGAGCCCACGTTGGGTCTTTCCGCTGCGCAGGCCGGACAGTTGCTCGACGTGTTGTCCGACGTTCGGACGACGAGCCGCCTGACCGCGACAACGGCGCGGCGGATGATGGCGTACATCGAAGACGAGATCCTCACCGCGCAGCAGTTGATGTTCACCGACCGCGTCTGGATGCAGTCAAGCGGCGAACGCTCGTCGGCGGGCGCTGCCGGGAGCCAGAACAGGGGAGCCAACTCCACGGGTGAGCAGTCAGGAGCCGGAAGCGAGGCGTCGGCGAACGCCGGAGCGTTGTCGTCTTACGCCGGCGGCGGGCCGTATAACCCTCTGATCGAGACGTCGCGCAGGCAAGGGCAGGACTTCGAGGCGTTGTACGAGTACGCGCTCGCCCGCGCCGGTCGATAAAACATAGGCTGTGCTTGAGGGCTCTCCGCGCGGATCCGTTTTAGCAGCTGACGTCTTTGCCGTCTTCGCCGAAGATCGCGAGGCGCTGCTCCTGCGCGACTTTTTCGACGCTACGCGGGACGTAATGGAACTGCAGCGCCCAGCGCTGCTCGTTCGTCGTGTTTTTCGGAGTGCCGTGCGGAATCTTTGCGTCAAAAATCACGAGGTCGCCGGGTTCCATCGGGAGCGCGACCGGCCGTTTGCCGGCAAGCTCGGTGTCGCAGATCTGCCAATCACGGCGTTTGAAGTGCACGATCGGCCCGCCCCTGTGCGCGCCGCGGAGCATGAACATCGCGCCGTTCTCCGGCGTGACCTTCCCGAGCGCGATCCAGACGCCGCAGATCCGCGACTCGATCGGTAGATCGAAGTACGCGTGATCCTGGTGCCACGGTTTCTCGCGACCGAACGGCGGCTTCACGAGTGCCATCGCCTGAAAGACGCGCGTCGGCTCACCCGCGAGCGCCTCGATCGCATCGCGGAGTGGCCGGTAGTTAGCGACCGCCGCGAGCGGCTTGTGCGTCCGCGTGAATCCCATGAACTTACGCACGAAGCCCGCGCGTTCCTCTGCCGGGATCGCCCGGATCGCGGCAGAGAGCTGCTCCGCGTCGGCGTTCTCGATCGGAGCACCGAGAATGCTTTCGATCCGCGCACGCATCGGCCCTTCGTACGCGACGTTCACGCAGTCCGGGTCATCCGCGCGGCACATCGTTTGAAGCTCGGCGAGCGCCTTAGTGATCATCTCGCGGGGAATCGCGTTCCGCACGACGAGAAATCCATCCTGGTCGTACTGGGTCTGGGACTCGG
>PXBQ01000018.1 GCA_003566875.1 Spirochaetaceae bacterium
GTCCGCCGCGTCGAGATCGCCGGTCCATCCGGCGAAGCGATACCCGCGCGCCGGGACCGCCGTGATGCGCACCGGGACGCGTGAAAACCAGACGCCGGTCCAGCGCCGGGCGTCGGCGATACCGGGCGTTTCGGTGCGAACATCGACGTTCTCGACGCGGACAAAACCGCCGTCCGGGTGTTCGTTTTCTACCGTCAGCTCGAACGTGCCCGGGAGATCCCAGCCGCGGCGCGTGAAGTACTCGATTATCTGCCGCCGCTGAACGGCCGGGCGTGCCGCGACGAACCTCTTGTGCGACGCGATCTGATCTCTCCAGTACTCGATGGACGCCGGATAACCCCACCGTTCGATATGCTCGGGCATTTCCGGTTCCAGCAGCGCCGCCGCGGCGTCGATCGCGGCGTTCATCTCGTCCGGGTGAAAAACCGTGTTCAGGAAGCCCGCGAATCGGTTCAGAAACGTCGTGCGGAACTCGTCGTTCCGGAAAAGGCTCACGATCATCGCGGTAAACTCGGGTGAACGGTGGAAGGCCGAGTGTATCCCGGTCGCGGCCGCGCGCTCGGCGTCGTCGAGGCCGTCGTTCGCGTAAAACTCCATCGTATTGTTCTGTCCCATGAACGCATTGTCGAAGTCCCACGTGTGCCACCGCCACCGGCCGTCGTGGCCCGGTCCGGCCGACGGATCGGGCGCGGTCCGTTTCCGCCAGACCGCGACGTGGTCGTTGACGCCGTCGCGGTCGCCGGAGTAGATCCGCGCGATGTTGTAATCGATGAAGCTCACGACGTCCATCTCGCGTAGCACACGCGCGTACGCCTCGGGATCGCGCATGTCGGTCCCGGCGATGAACGTGTGCAGCGCGTTGTACGGTCTGTTGTCGCGTGGTTCGCCTTCGACGAGCTGCCGGTCGAAACCGAACGGACCCTCGACGATGATCACGTCGTCCGGATCGATCCCGTAGTTCGCCTCGATATAGAACCGGTCGAACCTCTCGCGCAAATTCTTGATGCCCCAGTACTCGCCGTTCACAAAATGCACGACAGGGCGGTACCTCAACAGCTCGATCTCGAGCCGACCGTTCATCTGGTGTTGAATGACCGCGTCCTGCATGTGCGAGCGGAACAGGCTCTGACCCGAACGAAGAATCAGCCTTCGGTAGCGGTCGATCGGCGTCGTCGGGTCGTCCCGGCGTGTTGCGTCCGGGAAGATCGGGTGCTCAAAGGAGTCGGTAACGCCGTACAGTTTTCGCGCGTACAGCCGGAGCGACTTCAGAGGGTGCGAGCGCGAGTACGCTCCGTGGACCCGGATGCCGCCGTCGATCGCAAACGCCGAGACGCCGTCTGTCTCGAAAAACTCGAGGTGCACCGCGGGCTCCCACGGCCGGCGATAGTTCGCGTCCTGCGCCATCCACGACTCTTCGTACGGTGGCAGATCGTCGTAAACTCGCCCGGGTACATACGCGCCGTCGTCGTAGTCGAACAGAGCCGACGGTGGCGTCGCGATCGTGACGACCGGCAGCGAAAACCGCTCGGGCCCGTGAAGGACCGCAAAGTACGTCGCGGTCGAGATCTCGCTGATCCTTACGGGTTGGTCTTCCTCGGTGAAGACCGCGGCGCGCACGACGGTGCCACGGACGGTATCGGTCACCGGTGGTTTCCACTCCCAAAACTCGGCGTTCGGCGACGTCGTCGGGATATCGACGATACGCGGCTCGCCCGACAACGCGGAGGCGACGGTGTAACTGCCGGAGCGAAAATCGGTGATCACGATCGGTCGATCGTACCGATACGTTCGCTCAAACCGCGTCTCAAATCTCGGCCCGGTTGCTTCCTCGGTCGCGCCGTGCTCGTACATTCGCACGGTGTACGCCCGTGGGTTTCCTACGGTCCCGGGGTCGGGCACCGACCCGTCGAGTGTGTAGTAGATCGCGACTCGAGGCCGCGCGCCGGGCCGGTGCTCGCTTGACGGCGGGTCGTTCAACGTCGGAGTCGAGAGCCTGAGTCCGAATCCACCCGAGTGAAAGCCACTCGCGTGGGAGAACTCCACGGGTTGAAACTCATACCCTTCGACGTTCGCACTGCCCGGCGTCGGCATCGCGAACGTCGTGTACACGGCGCGCTCGGTCGTGAAATCGTCGGTCTCGTTCCGCCGGCCGTACGACATGTCGCGAGGAACCCGCGGGAAAAGCAATGCGTCGACTCGCGTCCGGCCGTCGGGTCTTGTGATGATCGCGGCCTCGCCGTGGCCGTCGAGACGAAAACTTGTGTGGTACCGACCGTCGGCGCCGACCGCGTCTCGGCCGGAAGCCCAGACAAGCAGATGCTCGCCCGCTTCGATCGTGGCGCCGTCCGGAAACTCCCAGCGAGTGCTGCGGTCACGATGGTCGGAGAGATAGTACCCTGAGAGATCGACCGCGACGTCACCCGGATTGAATAACTCGATCCAGTCGGGGAACTCGCCCGTTCCGTCATCGATCGTCGCGCCGTTTGAACTCATCACCTCGGAGATCACGACCTCACGGCTCATCGGTGCGGGCAGCTCCTGCGGGTGTCGGCGCGATACATTCGACCAGTACGGCTCGAGTACGGCGTAACCGTCGGTTTGACCCGAGACCGAGATCGGGTTTTCGCGGATGTCCACCTCGGCGTAGATTCCACGCGCGGGGTCGTCCTGCAGGACACCACGCTCCATCATCCGCGCGATCGGTGTGAGGTCGGTGATCCCGGCGTTTCGGACGTTCAAATGAGACAAGTTCGGAAGCGTCTCGAGTACATCGAGTTGATCGTTGATCTCGAGGTCCCGAACGATCAGGGTACCGAGCCGCCGGAGCTCCGCGATCGGTTCGATCGACGAGATCTCACGATTCCCGCGCAGATTGAGGTACACGAGGTTCCGCAGCGTCTCGATCCCGTCGAGACGTCTCACCCGGTTGCCTCGCAGGTTCAGGTACTCGAGCTCGGTAAGTGCGCCCAACGCGCGCAGATTATCGGACTCGAGCCTGTTGTCTCTGAGGTCGAGCCGGGCCAGCCGAGTCAGGCTCGCGAGCGGCGCGATGTCGTCGATGTGGTTGTCGCTCAGATCGAGATACTCGAGCCGCGTGAACGCCGCGAGCACGGTAATGTCCCGGATGCGCGCGTGGTCGTCCGGGCTCTCGGGGTGCGATGGCCCACGGTTGTGACGCAGGTTCAGCTCGCGTAGTTCCGGCAGAGCTGCGAGCTCGTCGAGTCTCGCGGCGGCGAGATCCGGCGTGTTCGTGTCGCGCAAGTTCAGCTCGCGAAGCCGCGGGAGCGCCGCGATCGGTGAGACGTCGTGTATCGGATTCCCGCGGACGTTCAGGACCTCAAGATTCGTCAGCTGCTCGATCCCCGCGAGCGACTCGATCCCGCGGTTCTCCGCGTCGAGTCGCGTTATTCTCCTGTAATCGGCTCCCGGAGCACCGCGACGTTCGCGCGCGAGCGCGTCGTGGACCGCGGCGGCGAGCGCCGGGTCGTCGAACTCGACCGGAGCCGCGGTAACCGCGAGCATCACGTACGCGACGGTCACGACGACAAGCGCGGCCGCGGCGACGATCACGAGTTTCTGCGCGCGCGGCATACGACCGGTTCCGACGAACATCGCAGCGCTCACTGCACGGCCTCGCGAGGCGTAACCATGTCGGGCCGGATAACCTCGATTCCCTGAACGTACTTGCTGTTTGCCATCACGCGCAGCGAGTGTTCCATCACGAGATCGGTGAGCCACCGCGGCTCACCGTCGGACGTCTTGGTCTCGAGGATGACGTGGTTCGGACGATGCGGCTTGAGGATCGACCTTTCCGGGAAAAGGCTCGCCGCGCGCGCGCTCACGACGCCGTGGTCTAACGTCACCCGCAGCGGCAGGCGTTCGCGCGAGACGAACCCCTCGCGGCGGTACTGCACGAGCACGACCGGGACGAGCGCGCGCACGTGCACGAGCCGCTCGAACTCCATCACGACCGGATCGCTCCGGTCGGGCCAGTGACGCGTGCGTTCGAACTCCATGTACTCGTCGTACGAGACGCGTGTCGTGTACTTCGTCATCGTATCGCCCGTGCGGGCCTTCAGTTCGACCGAGATAGGACCGGGGGAGTCGGCGGAGTCGTTGTACGCGCGGATCCGCAGCTTGATCCGGCCGTAGTTCCCGCTCTCTTTCTCGAAGTACGCGCGGTAGTCGCGCGAATCGTAATAAATGCTTCGAACGAGGTATCGCCGGCCCGGGGCCAGGGGCGTATAGCGGTCGGGTTCGAGGTGGACGCGCAAAGCCGCCTTCAGCCGGTAATACGCGGGAAGCGTCAACAGGCACTTTCGTTCGAACCGCTTGATCCCGTCCATCGGGCACCTACATCGGCAGAGCGAGCTGCGGAGTCAGCAGAGACACCTTCCGGACACCGACGATGTTCTTGAGGTCGGCGACCATGTCGCGAATATCTTGTTCGTGAGCGCGGGCCAACCGGATCTCGTACGTAACCTCCCACGTGTCGCCTTCAACCTCGTGATTGCGCAGCTGAACGTTCGCGCGTTTGCTGTTCACGACGATCTCGACGACCGAGTCGTGATGCGGATCAACGCCTGCGACGACAAGGATGTACTCCGAGTGAAGAGGGCGACCGTACTTCGCGAGGAACATAACAGCCATGAAGATGCTCAACACGAGCGTCGCAAAAACCGAGATTGTCCAGTTCAGTGTCCCGACTCCGAGTCCGATCGCGATCGACCAGAACAGGAACACCATATCGCGTGTGTCCTTGATCGGTGTCCGGAATCGGATGATCGAGAGCGATCCCACGAGCCCGAGCGACAGCACGAGGTCGCCCTGGATGAAGAACATCACGAGCGTGACGATCGGAGCGAGCAGCGCGAGCGTCGAGAGAAACCCACTCTCGTAGTTCATGCCTCGATGCGTGTACCGATACACGACCGCGATCAACAGCCCGAGTCCGAGCGCGAGAACCATCGAGATGAAAAAGTTCATAACGAGATCGCCAGGCACGACTATGATCCTGATGAGTCGATCCACTGCTCCCGACGCCTCCCCGCGATTTCTTGTCGGACCATTATAGGGCGTGTCTCGCACACCGGCAAGACGGGCTATGGCCTGTGTTATGGCCTGCGCGCGCTGCGCGCCGACCGCCGTTTTCCTATCGCAGGACGGTTGCTCGGCGGCCGCCTGCCGGTCGGCCGCGGTTCAGAAGCGATGAGGCAGTTCGGCGCCGTGCCGATCAGGTCGGTCCGGCCCGCCGTCTCGAGCGCCTCGCGCAC
>PXBQ01000352.1 GCA_003566875.1 Spirochaetaceae bacterium
AGAAAGGCGGTTCACACCCGATGATCGGATCGATCGCGATGCCCGTGAGCCCGCCGCGGTGCTCGAGCGCGTCGACGACCGCCGTTTGTTTCGCGAACAGCTGCGCGTCGTACGCGACGTGCTGGCGCGTGCACCCGCCGCATACGCCGAAGTAACGGCACCGCGGCTCGACACGATCGGGGCCCTCGATCAGGACCTCGACCGTGCGCGCCTCGAGATACTGCTTCTTTTTTCGCGTCACGACCGCGCGAACCCGGTCGCCCGGCGCCGCGCCCGAGATCAACACAACTATCCCATCGTGCCGCCCAACGCACAATCCCTTATCCGCAAACTTATCGACGTCGATCTCGATACTGTCCCCACGTTTCGCCATGCGCGCCACGATAGACGCCGCGCCGCTTTCGGTCAAGGGTTACACGCGGTCATATCACGTGCTGTCACCGTACGAGACCGATGATGAACTCCCGTCCGCCGCGGTACACGCGGAAGCGTACCTCGTCGCCGTTCGTCGCGTTGAGCTCGCGGTAGAAATCGATCACGCTCGCGACGGGCCGGTCGTTCACGCGAGTCACAACGTCTCCGGGTCTCAGCCCAGCGGTCGCCGACGGTGAGTTCGCGTCGACTCGCGCGGCGGTCACGCCTGTCACTTCACTCGAAAGGTCGAGATTCTCACGGATCGCATCGTCGATCGGGATCACGGTGATGCCCGGCCAGAGTTGTGATCCGTCGGCGACGGCCCCGTCCGGCGCACGCTCGGCAAGCGTGACGTCGATTTCAAGCTCGCGCCCCAGTCTCACGATCGAAAACCGCGCGGTACTGCCGGGCGGAATCAGGCCGACGACCCGGGTGAGGTTGTTCGCGTCTGCGACTTCGCTTCCGTTGATCGCAGTGATGAAGTCGCCCGGGAGAACGCCGGCTTTGTCGGCCGGGGAGTCGCGGTTCACATTCATCACAAGCGCGCCCGGCCGTCCGTCGATTCCGAGGTCCTCGGCGACGCCAGGGAGCGTTCGCGGCGTGGCATCGGCGATACTCACACCGAGCCAGCCGTACGCGACGCGGCCGCGTTCGAGCACGTCGGTAATCACGCGCTTCGCTGTGTTGACCGGAACCGCAAATCCGAGGCCGACGCTCCCACCGGACCGCGACGCGATCCACGTGTTGATCCCGATGATCTCGCCGCGCAGATTCACCAACGCGCCGCCGGAGTTTCCCGGGTTGATCGCGGCATCGGTTTGGATGTAGTCGGTGAAGTCGGCGATTCCCGATCCGGCACCGGGACGACGTCGCACGGCGCTGATAATCCCCGACGTGACGGTCGACTCGAAGCCGAACGGATTCCCGATCGCGAGAACCCACTCGCCGACGAACGTGTCGTCGGAGTCACCGAGCACGGCGATCGGCACGTCCTCTCCGGGCTCAAAGGCCAGAACCGCGAGATCGGTTCGTGCGTCGCGCCCGACGATCGTCGCCTCGAACTCGCGCCGATCGTGCAGCCGTACGCTGATCTCGCGCGCCTCACCGACGACGTGGTTGTTCGTCACGACGTACGCGGTCTCACCGCGGCGCGCGACGATCACGCCCGACCCAAGTCCGGGCCGTTCGAACTCGCGTTGTTGTGGGGCTTGCTGTCCCGGCCCAAAGAAGAAGTCCCACGGCGACGAGCTCCGCGGAATGTTCTGCCGAATCACTTCGATCACGTTGACCTCGACAACGACCGGCATCACCTCTTCCGCGACGGCGCGAAAAGAGAGCGAGAGTTGCTCCGGCGTGATCGCTGCGGCCGCCGGCGCGGGTCGGCTCGGTATCGGATCGGTGTCGGTTCTCGGCGCCTCGCGCATCTCGATCGGTGCGTCGTCTCGTTCACGCGTGTTCTCACGGCTTGGCGCCGACCACATCTGCTCGACAGTCGGACCAAGGCTCAACGCACCGATGAACGCAAGAGCGGCAAGGTAGTTAATCGGTCTCGTTTTCATGGCAAACCTCCGGTATTCCATAGTCTACCGGTGGATATGCAAAAAATATGCCAAAAGTGCGAAACTAAATCTATACTACAGAATGGGTTAAATACACGTCAGAATGCACAACGATGCGAATCCGAACCGTGATTGTGTCATTTTGCTACATTCCGCCGCAGAGCCGCATTTTACTGTGTCGGCGCGTGTTCCTTGCAAACCTGGCACTGTGGATCGGAGGGGTCGTAATCGCAGAGAATGTCGTCGTCATCCTGCCACACGAACTGCACGTGTTTGCAGTTCTCAAAGAACCGGATAAACTTCACGAGGCGTGTCATAACGGGTTTTGACAGACCGTGTTCCATGACACCCGCCGCGGCGCTTGCATCGTCGGTATTGAGTCCGAGTACATCGCTCATGAATCGGTACACAATCGCGTATCGTTCCGCGACCGCGCGCGCGACGCGCTCACCCTTCGTGGTAAGTCTCACGGCTCGATACGGGGTGTAATCCACCAAACCGAGTTCGGAAAGCGCACGCAACGCTCCGGTCACCGACGCTCGTGTGACTCCCATCTTGTTCGCGATGTCCTTCGAATGCGCGCCGGTTGTGTGCGCGCCGGCGGTTTCATCGGACAACATGAAAATCGTCTCGAGATAGTCTTCCAGATTTGAGCTAATTCGATCCGTTCCCGTCAAAAAACTCTCCACAAGTCTGTTTTGATTATTGTAGGCCGGCGTCTCAACGCTGTCAACGCGCGGGGAAATAAGTGGAGAATTGGACCAAACTCACACGATGTTGCGGTAATAGAATATCGCCAGTTGAGTACGATCGCGGACCTCGAGCTTGACGAGCATATCCGAGACGTAGTTCCGAACGGTGCCGTCGGAGAGATTCAGAACGCCGGCAATCTCCTTGTTCGAAAGCCCCTCGGCGATTAACTTGAGGATCTCGGCCTCGCGCGGCGCGAGTCCCAACTGTCGCGACGCGTTGTCACGCCCCGGGCTGATGATCGATTTGAGTCGATCGGCGACCTCACTCTGAAACACCGAGTGGCCACGATAGACCGCGCGAACACTTTCGACGATCGCATCGGCATCAGAACTCTTCAGGATGTACCCCTCGGCTCCGGTCGAAACCGCGCGGCGGATGTACTCGGTGTCGTTGAACGTCGTAAGAATCACGATCTTGACCGACGGCGCGTGTCTCTTGATCTGCTCGGTCGCTTCTACCCCGTCCATCACGGGCATCCGGACGTCGAGCAGAACGACGTCCGGTTGTGCAGTACGACACATCGAGACCCCTTCCTGCCCGTTCGACGCGGTCCCAACAACGGCTATATCGTCGTGCGTATCGAGAATCGCGCTCAAACCGTCTCGCACGAGTCCGTCGTCATCGACGATCGCGACACGAATCGGTGTCGACGAGTCACCCATTCTCGCGCTCCTTTGCGTGTGGTACGATATATCGCACGGAAAAACCGTTGTGCCCGGAGACCGTGATCGTGCCCCCACGTTTTTCGATTCGGCTGCGTATTCCGCCGAGTCCGAGACCGTCGCGAATCGTCGCCGCCCCGATTCCATCGTCGGTGTACACGACGCGGACACGCATCGGATCGACGGTTATCGTGATTTGGATCAACTCGGCGCGCGAATGCCGCGCCGCGTTCGTGAGCAACTCGCGCGTGTTCGCGATGATGAGCTCACGCACGTCCTCGTCCAACCCGATGAACATTTCATCGTCGAGTGAGAGCTCGACCGGACAGAACCGGTACTCGGCGACGATACGTCTGATTGTCATGGCATCCGAATCGACTCGCGGCCGAAGATCGTGCACAGTCTCACGCACCAACTCGATCGTCTCGGAGAGCGCCTCGATCGCGGTTGTCAGCATCCCACCCGCGCGCACGGGCTCGCGCGCGTGCAACTTCTCGGCCGCGCGGAGTTGGATCAGGATACCCGTCAGTCGATGGCCGACGTTGTCGTGGATCATGTGCGCTATCCGTGTCCTCTCGGCGCGTTCGGTTGCGTGGATCAGCTCGCGCGAAGTCGAGTCGAGTCGACGCTGCGTCTCGAGTAATCGATACCGCGCGCGACGCTCACGGTCGAATGCACCGAAGTTGCGCGTCTCTGAGCTTTCGGCGCTGCGCACGGTGTACCCGAGCGCGCCGGCGGAAAAGGAGGCAAGCACGAGTACCGGAGCGGCGTCCCGCGAAACGAACAACGCCGCACCGACGGTGAGCGCAGCGGCACACGCGAGGCCAACCTGAAGACTTGAGATACCATACACCAGGTCGAGGACAGCGGAAATCGAGAGCGCGGCAAACACCGGTTCGACGGCGATTATCGCAGCGAACCCGACTGCCTTCACGACCGTTGCCCACGCGCTCCGGCCGAATCTATGGTGCGCGATCTCGACGGCCGCCGCGGCGAGCAGGGTCGATACGGAGATCGCGTCGACACGGCCGGTCAGAGCCATTGCCACGCCGATCGAAATAAACGCTGCGATCTTGACAAGCCATCGTACGATATCGGGCCTCCGGTACGCGATTCTACACGACGCGTGTCATCCCGTCACCGTGCCGGAAAGGCCACGCGCTCCGGCCGGAGGACTCGCCAAAAGCCTGGTCGTCGATCTCGAGAAGCCGTTGTATCCGCTGCTCGGTCGCGGGGTGGCTACGGAACAGTGCACCAGACTCCTTTTTTTGCGTGGGCATCAGGACGTTGAAAATCCCCGAGCGGGGCGACTCGATCGACCTGAGCGCCGATGCAAGACCGCGAGCGTCACCGGTGATCCGCGCGGCGGTCGCGTCGGCCGCAAACTCCCTGTTCCGCATCAGCGAAAAATGAAGGGCAAGGCTAATGAACGGCGCAAAAACCGCCATCGCGACGAATCCCCATGGAAACGGTTCACCGGCCATGAAGAGAAACGGGAAACCGATCAAAATCAGAATCTGCCCCATCTGCGAAAGCGCGAGCGTCGATTGGCGGACGCTCTCGGCGACGGTCAGAATTCGCAGATCGTCGTTCGCGATATGGGCAATCTCGTGCGCGAGCACACCCTCGAGTTCCCGGCCCGACAACTTCTGCAAAAGGCCACTCGTGATCACGATCGACGGGTCTTTGCGGCCGCCGACCGTGAGCGCGTTCGGCGTCGGCGACGGGAGAACAAATAGCCGCGGGACTTTTTCGATCTCCGCCTCGCGCGATAAGCGTACTACAGCGTCTACGAGAAACGGAGCCGACTCGTAGCGGACGGCCACCGCCTGCGAAAGAAGCCGCGCGTGAGCGAACCGAG
>PXBQ01000541.1 GCA_003566875.1 Spirochaetaceae bacterium
ACTTGTCCGAGATCGATCCGCCGAGAGGCGACGCCCAGAGCCCGGTCGCAAAGAACGCGGAGAGGAAAACCGCGGCCGCTTGCTCGGACGCTCCGAACACGTCGACGAGGTACAGCGGAATGAACGCGATCACCGACCCGGTAAACGCGCCGACCGTCGCGGTCATGACCAGGAACACCGTTATCACCGACGGACGCGTCGGAATTTCCGCGGCAGCGTCGTCGGATCGAACAGCGGCCTTGTCCGGCCCGGTCCGCGCGCGGACCTCGTCACGCGTCAGGATCCAGAACAACGCCAATCCGAAGACGAACACCGGTAACGAGATCGTGACAAACGCACCGCGCCACCCGATCAAACCCGCGATCGCAACGCCGACGAGCGGCGAGACAAGGTGGCTGCTGCTTCCCCCGATCAGATGCAGTCCCAAAGCCCTTCCACGCTGAGGGGCGGGAACCGCTGCTGAGATGAGCGGAGCCGCGGCCGGGTGATACCCGCCGCCCGTGATGCCCATCAGGATAAGAAAAGCGATAAGCGCACCGAACCCGATCGACAACCCGACCGCCGCGCCCGCGAGCGCGACTCCCGCGATACCGACGGTAAGCACGTACTTCGGCCCGATCTTGTCGGCGAGCCACCCTGCGGGTAGCTGCCCGATCCCGTACGCGAGCGTGAACGCTGAAACCACGAGCCCCGACTGCGCGTACGTCAACCCAAAACCGTCGCGGATAAACGGAAGCAACGGGACAACGAGTGCGGTCAACAGATGGTGAAAAAAGTGCGCAAAAATGAAAAGCAGGATGTACGTGAACGGTTTGTGTTTTTCCATGAATTCCACCGGTGGTGTGTTGGTTGCTCATGAGTCTACCACAAACGTGCGCTCGCGAGAACAATATTCGGTCGCATCTTTATCGCGGAACCGGGATTTTCGGTCGGAAAGAAGCAGAGTACTTGCCAACCGGCTGTATTGGCCGTATGCTTTAGGTATCGTGAAAACATTAAACGTGCTGACAATTCCGGCGCTCGTCTCGCGCAGCGTCGAGTCTTTCGCCGACCTTCCCGCGTTTGGGTTTGTCGATGCGCAACCGATGACGTTCGCGGATTGTGACCGGACGGTCCGCGAGACTTCGTACAGCCTTTCCGGACTCGGCGTTAAACCCGGCGACCGGGTCGGGATTTTGAGCGAGAATATGCCGAACTGGGCGATCGCGTACCTCGCGACGACGACGATGGGCGCGGTCGCGGTCCCGATTCTTCCGGACTTCAGCGAGGTCGAACTCGCGAACATCATCGAACACGCCGGTGTCCGTTTGATCTTTGTCTCACGGCGGCTCGCGCCGAAGATCGCCGAACTGAAAAACATCACCAAAATAACCCTCGACGACTTCTCAGGTCTTCCCGAAGCCGACGGTACTGCGCCCGCAACAGCCGGAACTCCCGCTGAGGACGATCTCGCGGCGATTATCTATACCAGCGGCACTACCGGAAACTCTAAAGGCGTGATGCTTACGCACAAGAACATCGCCTCAAACGTCGAGGCGGCGCGGCCGATCGCCGAGATGGTGCCGGGCGAGTGCATGGTCTCGATCCTGCCGCTCTCGCACACGTACGAATGCACGATCGGGATGCTCGTACCGTTCTCGGCGGGCGTCTGCGTCTACTATCTTGAGAAACCACCGTCACCGACCGTGCTGATGCCCGCCCTCGAGAAGATCAAGCCGCACTTGATGCTTTCGGTGCCGATTTTCATCGAGAAAATTTACCGCTCACGCGTCGCGCCGAAACTGCAGGGTTCCCCGGTGTTGCGACTCGCGTGCAAAGTGCCGGCGCTCAGAAAAATCCTACATCGCGCGGCCGGGAAAAAAGTCATGGCCGTATTCGGCGGCCGGCTGCACTTCTTCGGAATCGGTGGAGCGGCGGTAGCGCCCGACGTCGAGCGATTCCTGCGCGATGCCGGATTCCCGTACGCGGTCGGGTACGGTTTGACCGAGACCGCGCCGCTACTCGCCGGCTGCGGTCCAAACGACACCGTCTTCCGCTCCACGGGACCCGCGCTCGAAGGCGTCGAGATCCGCGTCGCACAACCCGACGCCGACACCGGCGAGGGAGAGATCCAGGCGCGAGGCCCGAACATCATGCGCGGTTACTACCGCGATGATGAGCGCACCGCAGAGTCGTTCACCGAGGACGGGTGGTTTCGCACCGGAGACCTCGGGACGATCGATGAACGCGGCCGCGTCTTTATCAAGGGCCGCCTCAAGAACATGATCCTCGGACCGAACGGTGAGAACATCTATCCGGAGGAGATCGAAGCGGTGATCAACGCGAAGCCGTTGGTCGCCGACAGCCTCGTGATGCAGAAAGGATCGGAACTCGTCGCGCTCGTGAATCTGAACATCGACGCGTTCAAGGAGTACCTCGGCGAAATGTCGGCAAACGTCACCGACGAGGTCGACCGACTGCGCGCCGAAGCGGAGGTGTTTCTCGGCGATCTCAGGGACAAAGTCAACGCGGAACTACGGTCTTATTCGCGGATAACGCGCTTTATCCCACAGATCGAGCCCTTCGAAAAGACACCGACGATGAAGATAAAGCGGTACCTGTACGAGTCGCGCCACGGCGCTACGTAACGATAGCCGTCTTCATCTGTCGCTGAAGCCACCGCGCGGTCTCGAGGAGCGATGGGCCGTCGTGGATAAGGTTACGTCCTTTTTGGGTATCGGAAACAATTATGTGCGGGACCCGGGACCACTCTGTCCAGTGCCGTTTCGCCATCTCGGCCGAGAAATCGACGACGAACTCCGGCTCGTGGAACCCAAGATAAACGGTCGGCCGCGCGTTCTCGATCGCGTCGATATCGAGATCGATGTAAGACCCAGGGTGAGATCCAAACACCGGTTGGCCACCGGCGATCTCGATTGTATCGTGGATGAACGTTCGGCCGCCGATCGTACGCACGTGTGGACCGAACCACAACTCGACGTAGACGCGTGGGCTTTCACCGGTCCACGCGGAGCGTATCTCGGCAGCCTGGGCGGCCAGCGTCTCCGAAAGTTCTCGCCCACGCGAGGTGTCCCCGGTCAGCGCTCCGAGACGGATCGCCGCGTCGCACACACCGGCGAAACTTTCGGGTAACGGGAGAGCGTACACCGGTTGCCCCAGCTTCTTGAGCTTCAGGCCGAGCGCCCGCTGGACGCCGCTCGTCACGACGATCAGGTCCGGCTCGAGCGCGGCGAGCGCCGTTTGATCGACCGAGAGATAATCGCCAACGATCGGCCGATCGTCTGTGTCGACGTACCGCGAACAGTAGCTCGAGACACCGACGACCCGATCTCCGTGCCCCATCGCAAAGAGCGACTCGGTAAACCCTGAATTCAGCGACACGACACGCTTCGGGCGATCGGGCAGGTCGAATATGTGATCGAGTAACTCATTATGAACGTTCATCCGGCTTCACTCCTGCGCGAAACTCCCACGCGTATTTCTTGTTCGATAGTTGTGCACATCTCGCGGTACGAAACGAGCCCGTGTTCGAGAACGAGGCGGTCGAACGCGGCGCGAGTTTCGTCCGGTTCAACAAAGAACTCCCGCGGACAGCCGCCGGCTTCTTCGCCGAGAATAATCAGCCGCCGGGCGCGTGCGGCGAGTTCAAGGTTTCCGACATTGCCTTTCCCGAACGGAAACGCGCAGAGAACCGTGATATCGGCGGTTTCGATCATCGCTGAAGCCGAACTCAGGGCCCCGGTGTCGATCTCGGAGAACGCCGGGACTTCGGCGTAAGGAACCCCGAGCGCCTTCCAGAGCCGCGCGTCGCTGTCGAGTTCGTGCGCGACACCCCCGGTGACCGAACAACCGATCCGGTGCAGGAAACGCGTCGTGTTCACGCCGCCGCCCGCGCCGCCGATAACGTGCACCTTAAGGCCACGCGCCGCGCCTCTCGGCGTGATCGGAGAGACCGTAATACTCCCGGTCGAGTCGTTTCTCCCGACGTGAACCGGCGTGTGATAACACTCTTCGACGAGCTCTCGAGTCAAGACCCGATCGGGCGGACCGGCCGCCTTGACCTTACCATCGTTCATCAAGACGATCCGAGTACAGTACTCGGCGGCGATGTTCAGGTTGTGCAATGCGATGATCGCCGAGACCCCTTCCTCGCAGAGGTCGCGCACCATCTGAAGAAGCGTCGCCTCGTGCCCGATATCGAGGCTCGCGGTCGGCTCGTCGAGAAGGATAATCGGGCTTTCCTGAACAAGTACGCGCGCGAACAAAACGAGTTGCCGCTCGCCGCCCGATAACGTCGGAAACGGTCGACCGGCGAGGTCTTCGAGGCCGACGTAGCTCAACGCGCGCAACGCGGCCTCGCGTTCGCGGCTGCCCGGCGAGCGGCCCATGCCGACTACCGGGTACGACCCCATCTCGACGACCTCGATCACCGGAAACGGGAATTGATCGGGACCGTGTTGGCTCAGGTAACTCATCTCTTTCGCGCGATTTCGCGCCGAGTACGATGCAAGCGGGCGGCCTTGCAGCGTCACGCTCCCTTCAGTCGGAGTCAGAAATCCGATCAACGTACGCAGAAGTGTGCTTTTTCCCGCGCCGTTCGGCCCGATCAACGCGACGAGTTCGCCTCGCCGGATGTCGATCTCAACGCCGTCGAGAAGAGTCGCGGTTCCGATACGGTACGTAAGATTTTCAGCCCGTAACACCGGAGCGTCGTCGCCGGTCATACCGTGCCTCTCCGCTGGTATCGAATTATCAAAAAAATAAAGTACGGCCCTCCGATCACGGCGGTCACGATGCCGGTCTTGATCTCGTACGGCGCAAACAACAGACGCGCGATCACGTCGCACAGAAGCAGAAAAATCGCCCCCGCGAGGGCCGAGTACGGAAGCAGCGTTCGGTGATTCGGTCCGGTCACCATCCGCACCAGGTGCGGCACCATCAGCCCGATAAACGCGATCGGTCCCGCGAGCGTGATCGCCATCGCGGTCGACATCGACGCGAGCACGAGGATCGCGACCTTCACAGCCTCGACGCGGACGCCGAGGCTGTGCGCTTGTTCTTCTCCGAGAGACAACAGGTTCAGCGGGTTCGCGAAGAAGCTCAAAACGACGACGAGAACCACGATGAACGGAATAGGGACGACGACGTTCGCCCACGTACGGCCTTCGAGCCCACCCATCGTCCAGAAGATGAACTGGCTCAACGCGTACTCCTCTGCGAAGACGAGTACCGCAGACACGAGTCCGC
>PXBQ01000062.1 GCA_003566875.1 Spirochaetaceae bacterium
AGACGAATCTCGGCCTCGATCTGTTCGCGTTCTTCGGGCGTGCCGTCGAAATCCTCGTACGAGTCGGTGCCCTTTTTAACCAGCTTCAGATGCGGGTGTGGGTCTTGTGACAGGAAATCGATCGCGCGTCGGTAAAAACCACTCAACTCGGCACTCTCCGCTCCACTTTTTTTACTGTACATCACAATTGTATGCCGTTCGGTCGTTTCCGTCAAATTCAGACGGATCGTCTGAGGTATAAATCGATCCGCGATCATATCGATGAATCCATTTTCGGTACATTGACCGCGTGACAACAAAGTAATACGATCGAGTTCTGATGAAAATTCGGGCGAAAACGATTCTGGTAGTCCTTCCGCTGATCATCACTCCGACTCTTTTCACCGGGATGATTTCAACGTTGCTCGCGCGGAACGGGATCACGTCGATCGCGACGCAGTTTTTGATGTTCAAGACCGAGCAGGTCGTCACGTACGCAAACGGCCAGTGGAATCTGCTTCGGGAGAACGACCTCCACACCATACCCGAGTATCGGAACGCAGCCGTCTCGGCGATCGAGACATTTGCCGAGAGCGTTGTGCGGTCGGAGTCCGAGACCGTTTTTGCGGTCGACCAAAACGGCGATCTGGGCTTTTCAGCCGGGCGTAACGTCGTCGGCGATCCATCGCTCGCCGGCGCCGGGGCCATCGGGTGGCAACGCATCCGAAACGCAGGAGTACCTCGCGTCGCGTACGCAATACCTTTTGAACCACTTGGGTGGACGGTGTACGCCGCGACCGACGAGAGCGCGTTCTACGCGGCAACCGACCAGATCGTCCGGCAGACCGCGATCGTCCTGATCGTTTCGGTCGTCGGCGCGTTGATCCTGTTGTTCTTCTTTGCCCAGTATCTCACGCGGCCGCTTCGACGGATGGTCACCGTCATCGACGAAATTATCACGACGAACGATCTTTCGCGTCGTGTCGACGTGATGTACGACGACGAAACCGGGACGCTCGCGCACACGTTTAACGTGATGACCGGCCAGCTCGAGAAGGCGTACGATCACATCAAGGCGTACGCGCTGCGGGCCGCGACCGCTCGACTCAAAGAACAGAAGACCCGCACCATTTTCCAGCGTTACGTCCCGAACGACGTTATCGAGCAGTTCTTCCGGAATCCCGAGTCCATGTTGGTCGGGGAGAATCGGATGCTCGCGATCCTTTTTTCGGACATCCGCGCGTTCACCACGATCTCCGAGCGGATGTCTCCCGATCGCCTGGTCGACAGCCTCAACAAGTACTTCTCGCTGATGGTCGAGGCCGTGATGAACCACCATGGAACCGTCGACAAGTACATTGGCGACGCGATAATGGCGATATTTGGAGCTCCGCTTCGTCGGCTCGACGATCCCGTACAGGCAGTCGAGGCCGCATTCGAGATGCTCGACGCGCTCGAGAGATTCAACCGCGATCAGAGAGCGCGTAGTTACCCGGAGTTCCAAATCGGAATCGGCATCAACTACGGTCTTGTCACTGTCGGCAACATCGGATCGGAAAAAAAACTCGACTACACGGTGATCGGTGACCCCGTGAACGTCGCAAGCCGGCTAGAAGGCCTCACCAAGAGGTACGAGATACCGTTGGTCGTCTCGGAGACGGTCCGTGAGAAGCTGCCTCAAGAGTCGTTCTCGCGGCTCCTCGACAAGGTGCAGGTTAAGGGCCGGGCCGGAGGGCTCGCGGTTTACACCGCCGCGCGGGCGCTCGACGACCGTGAACAGGAAGCGTGGGCGATTCACGATCGTGGGATGGAGCTCTTTTACGAGCGTGAGTTCGCCGCAGCGAAGAACTACTTCCAGCGCGTCTACGACATGCTCCCGGAGGATCATGTCTCGGAACTCATGTTCGTACGATGCGAGGAACTCATCGTCGCCCCGCCCGACGACGACTGGACCGGAGAAATCACGATGCTCGAGAAGTAACTCCGGGCTCGGTCTTACGCTCGACCCGGCGAGGATCGATCGACGAGAGCCGTGGACTCCTGCCGCGTAAGTTCGCACGCGTTTAAACCAACTCGAAAAAAAGGGTTGACAGTTCCGTCTGCCGCTGCTATTTTATTCGATAATCGAAATGAACGATAATCGAAACAAATTGCGATTAGGGAAGAGCCATGGGGCCACCAGCGTTCCGGCTGCCGACGTTTCGGACACCGGCGAGGCGGCCGATCGGATCGACCGGCTTCTTCGCGGCGTGCACTCCAACCTGATCCGTCTCTCGCGGCACGAGCTGCGAGAGCTCAAGATGACCCCGCCGCGGTACCACGTCCTGTCGCACGTTCTGCGGAACGATCCGATCGATATGGGGACGCTTCATCGCGCGATGCACGTCAACAGAAGCACGTTGACGTCGCTCGTCGACAGTCTCGTCGACGACGGGCTACTCGCTCGCGAACGCGACGGTGATGACCGACGACGCGTCGTGCTCCGTGGAACCGAACACGGTGCATCGGCGCTCGAGACTCTGCGACGCGTGCGGTGCGAGCACCTCGCGGCAGCGCTTGGCACCGTCGACGCCAAATGCATCAAGACGACCGAGAAGACACTCGCGGCGATCGCATCGCTACTCGAACAAAAGAACGAAGGAGAACCCGATGGGTGCAATGGTCCGCCTGTTTAAACGCTTGAAAAACTACTCCGGAAAGACGACGCTCGCGTTTCTCTTCATGCTGGTCGCGACCGGTATGACGGTTGTCCAGCCGCTCTTGACCCAACGCGCGATCGACCTCGGCGTAACCCCCGGCGCCGTCGGCCCGGTCATCTACTGGTCGATGATTCTGTTGTTGGTTGCTGTGGTCGCCGGAGGTCTTCACCTCGCCGGCGGCGTCTTGCTCTCGCACGCCGGACAGGGAATGGCGTACGAGATTCGCAACGACCTGTTCAAGCGAATCATGTCGTTCTCGTACGCAAACCTCGACAAGTGGCGGACCGGCGAGCTCCTCGTTCGGACGAACTCCGACGTCAACACGGTCCGGATGTTTGTGCGGATGGGGTTGTTCATGATGATTCAGTCGTTCCTGACGCTCGCGGGCAGCCTTGTGATCATGTGGCGCGTCAACGCGCGGTTGAGTGTCGTGATGTGGATCATTCTGCCTGGGACGCTGGCGCTCTTTTTTGTGCTGGCGTTTTTTATTCGGCCACTTTTTTCAAAAGTGCGCGAGAAGCTCGACATGGTGAACAACGTGATACAGGAGAATCTCGCCGGGGCCAAGGTCGTGCGCGCGTTTTCGCGCCAGGAGTACGAGGAGAGCCGTTTCGAGACGCGGAACGACGATTTTCTCCGTATCTCGTTACGCGTCGGGTACATCGTCGCGATGGCGTTTCCGTTCATGTTCCTGCTCGGCCGGATGGCTGTCGTGTTTGTGACGTGGTTCGGCGGTGTCGCGGTCATCGAGAACCTCGCGAGCCCTCAAGCCGCGGGACTTACGCTCGGACAGCTCGTCGCGTTCAACGAGTACGCGCTGCTCGCGGTCTTCCCGATTCTCGCGCTCGGATTCACGTTGTCGATGCTCGCGCGCGCGGCTGCATCGGCGACACGCATTACCGAGCTGCTCGATGAGCAGCCGGAAATCCGTGAAGTCGAAAACCCCGTCGCACCGGCGTCGATCAGCGGCGCCGTCGAGTTCCGTGACGTCTCGTTTGCGTACGGCGGCGCCGAGAACGCCGTGGACCGTGTCACGCTATCGATCGCGCCCGGCGAGAAGATCGGGATTCTCGGACGAACCGGATCCGGAAAGTCGAGCCTGGCCGCTTTGATTCCGAGGATGTACGACGCCGACTCGGGCAGCGTCCTGATCGACGGGCACGATGTGAAGCAGTACGCGCTTTCGAGTCTGCGCAAGAATGTAACGCTCGTTCTCCAGGAGACCGTGCTCGTTTCCGGGACAATTTTGGAGAACCTCGCGTACGCGTACACGCCGCCCGACGGGGTGCCGCCCGCCGAGCCGGACGAGCAAATCGAGCGCGCGGTCGAGATCGCGTGCGCGCGGGAGTTTATCGACGAGAAAGAGAACGGGTGGTACGAACACGTCGGCGAACGCGGCACGGGTTTGTCGGGCGGACAGCGGCAGCGCGTCGCGATCGCGCGCGCACTTCTCGCGAAGCCACGAATCCTGATCCTCGACGACGTCACGTCGGCGGTCGACGCGAGCACAGAACGAAAGATCGTCTCAAATCTTTACCGGGAACTCGCCGACACGACCGTCGTGATCATCAGCCAGAAGATCAACACGATCCGCCTCGCCGACCGTATCGTCGTGCTCGAGGAGGGACGGATCGCGGGAATCGGATCGCACGACGAGCTGCTCGTCTCGAACGCGACGTACCGCGACATCTACGAAACACAAAGCGCGGAGATCAGGGTATGAGCGATACCAAACAACAGAGTACGATGAAACCCGGCGCGAGAGGCGACGGACAGAAAAGCGGCTCGCCGGGCGCCGCCACGCGCCCGGGCGGCGGTCCCGGTCGACACGGCGCGCGGATCGAGAAACCACGCAACTTCCGACGCGCGATCGGACGACTGCTCGTGTACTTCGGGAAGGAGTGGCCGTCGCTGATCGTCGTGAGCGCCGCGATTGTGACCGGAGCGATCCTTCAGGCGATCGCACCGGCGCGTCTCGGCGGCGCGATAACCGAGCACGTCGAACGGAACCCTGACGCCGTTCTTTTTGTGCGCGAGATGCTGATCGTCGTCGGGATTTTCGTCGCCGGATGGTTCACCGACGCGCTGAACGGCGGGTTCATGAACCGCGTGGGCAATCGTCTTGTGTACCGTCTCCGAAAGGACTCGTTTGCGCATCTTCAGAAGCTCTCAATGTCGTTCTTTGAGAAACGTGGTCTCGGCGACGTGATATCGCGCGTGACCAACGATATCGAGATGATCTACAACGCGTTGACGAACGGATTCGCGAACCTGCTCGGTGGGCTTGTCTCGATCGTCGGTATTCTCGTCGCGATGGTGGTTCTTGACGTGACGTTGAGCATCGTCGTGTTTTCGCTCCTTCCGGTCTTGATCCTCGTGACGATGGTGATCGGCCGGCTCGTCCGGAAGGCGTTTCGCGTGAATCAGGTCCTCGTCGGGCGGCTCAGCGCGACCGTCAACGAGTCGGTCAGCTCGGCCCGGCTGATCAAGGCGTTCCACAAAGAAGAGGATACGTGTCTCGCGTTCGAGCGGATCTCCGCCGAAGCGCGCGACGCGGGCGCG
>PXBQ01000130.1 GCA_003566875.1 Spirochaetaceae bacterium
CAATCGGCCGCGACGCTCAATCTGCTGCGCGCGTACGCGCAGGGCGGCCTCGCGGATCTGCACGAGGTCGCGCGGTGGAACATGGCGTTCGTCGAGAACAATCCGCTCAAGAGCCGGTACCAGATTCTGGCCGAGCGGATTCACGAGGCGCTTCATTTCATGGAGGTGCTCGGGATCACGTCCGATACCGCACCGGTGATCCGCGAAACACAACTGTACACGTCGCACGAGGCGCTGCTTTTGAACTACGAACAGGCGCTCACGCGACGCGACGAGACGACCGGCGAGTGGTACGATCACTCGGCGCATTTCCTCTGGATCGGCGAGCGGACGCGTTCGGTCGACGGCGCGCACGTCGAGTTCTGCCGCGGGATCGGCAATCCGATCGGCGTAAAGATCGGCCCGACCGCCGAAAGCGACGAGGTAATCCGGCTCGCCGATCAGTTGAACCCCGACAACATCCCCGGCCGGTTGACGTTCATCGTCCGCATGGGCGCCGACACGATTACCGAGCGATTGCCGGCGCTCGTACAGCGCGTGCGCGCGGAGGGCCGGGCGGTCGTGTGGGTGAGCGATCCGATGCACGCAAACACGGTCACGACGAGTTCGGGGCTCAAGACGCGTGATTTCGAGATGATCGTGCGCGAGACGACGCAGTTCATCGCGGTTCACCGCGCGGAAGGTACCCGCGCCGGCGGGGTCCACCTCGAGATGACCGGCGACGCGGTGACCGAGTGCACCGGCGGTGCGTACAACCTGCGCGAGCACGATCTCACGCGCAGGTATCTCACGTACTGCGACCCCCGACTGAACGGCGATCAGGTGCTCGAGCTTGCGTTCCGGCTCGCCGAAGAGGTCGCGGCGCGGTGAGACGCGCAGCATCGACGGCTCGATCTTCCGGCACGATCTTCCACCGCGACAACGTGATGTTCGGCGGCACCCAGTGGTTCTTCTGGTCGGGCTTCGGGTTGATCTTCGCGTTTCTCACGACGTACTTCCAGCGGATCGGCTTCACGAGCATCGAGATCGGCCTTGTCACGGGTACCGCGTCGGTCGTGAGTCTGGTCGGACAGCTCGTGCTCGGGATGATCTCGGACCGCATCGGATCGGCCGGCCGCGTCCTGCAGAGTTCGCTCATCGCGAGTGTCGTGCTCGCGCTCGTGATGTTCGTCACGCCGCCGGTACTCTTTGCGGTCGCCGCGGTGACGTTTCTGCTCGCGTTTTCGACGCAGACGTTGCCGCCGATTCTCGACGGGTGGGCGATGCAGGTCCGCGAGCGCGTGCCGCGGCTCGATTATGGAATCACGCGCTCGATGGGCTCGATCGGGTTCGCGGTCACATCGGCGACCGCCGGTATCGCGTACGACCGCTGGGGCATCTCGATGATGTTCCCCGCGGCCGCGGTGATGTTCGCGCTGACCGCGGGTGTCGTCGCGATCGTGCGCCGCCTGCACACGATCGATGAACGCGCAGCTTCCGAAACCGCGCCGACTCCGTCGCCGGACGCGGCGGTCGACCCCGCGGAGGTGCCCCCCGCCGGTATCGCGCCGGACGAGTTAACCACTGCGGAGCACGACTCGCCGGTGAAACGCTTCTTCACCTTCCGGATGGTCGTCCTGCTCTCGCTCGGATTCCTGACGTTCGCGTCGTTTCGGCCCGTGCAGGTTTTTATTCCGTTGCTCTTCGATCTGGTCGGCGGAACGAACCGCCACATCGGGTACGCGTACTCCGTCATGGCGGTGAGCGAGTTTCCTTTTTTGATCGCGTTTACGTTCCTGATCGCGCGGTTCGAAGACACCAGGATCATCATGATCGCGTTCGTGTTCTTCTTTTTCCGGGTGTTCGTGCACCTGTTCGTACCGACTCCGACGATCGTGATAATCGCGCAGGTGTTCCAGGGGCCGAGTTTCGGATTGTTTCTGCCGGCGTGGGTGCATCTGCTGAACCGCCTCGCGCCGCGCGGCGCCAGGACGTTCGCGCAGACGGTCGGCAGCGTCGCGACGTTCGGACTCGGCAGTATGGCCGGAAGCGCCGCCGGCGGTTACCTGATCGAGTGGTTCGGGCTGCGCGGCATGTACGCAATAACATCCGCCACGATGGCTCTTGTCGTCCTCGCCTTCGTTTTGCTTTTTGTCACCCCCGGCCCGATTGCGGTCCCACGGGCCCGCGTTCCTTGACACGGGAACGGAAAATCCGGTCAATGAATTATCCCCGGGCGGACGCCCGGAAACGAGGAATCGATGACAACTTTTGACCAATTGGGTCTGTCCCCGGCTCTGCTCGACGCGATCAGCAAGCGCGGCTTTGTGACACCGACCCCCATACAAGCCGAGATGATACCATTTCTCCTGACGGAGGAGCGCGATGTTACCGGGCTGGCTCAGACCGGGACCGGCAAGACCGCTGCGTTCGGGCTGCCGATCCTTCAGAATCTCGACCTGCAGAGCCGATCCACGCAGGCGCTTATCCTGACGCCCACCCGGGAGCTTGGATTACAGGTCTCGCGTGAGATTGCCGAATACGGAGCGAACCTGCCCGGACTGCGGACGACAACCGTGTACGGCGGGGCACCGTTTGGACCGCAGATACGCGATCTTAAGGCGGGGCCCCACATCATCACGGCCACACCCGGTCGTCTGAAGGACCTTCTCGATAAGGGCATCGCCGACCTGTCGGCGCTCCGGTTCCTGGTGCTTGACGAAGCGGATCAGATGCTCGACATGGGCTTCAAGGACGAGCTCGACGCGATTCTCGCGACCGCAAATCCCTCGCGCCGTACGCTGCTCTTTTCCGCCACGATGCCCCCTGAGGTGGCCAGAATCGCTGCGACGTACATGAAGAACCCCCACGAGATCGTCGCCGGCCGCAGAAACCAGGGGGTCGGTACGGTTACCCACTTTTTCTATCGTGTCCATGCTCACGATAAGTACGTGGCGCTCAAGCGGTTGATCGATGTGAAGTCCGGCATGTACGCCATCATCTTTTGCCGCACCCGCGAAGGCGTGAAGGAAGTAGCCGCTCGACTCTCGCGCGACGGCTACACCGCTGATGCGCTTCACGGTGAGCTCGCGCAGGCGCAACGCGACTCGGTGATGGCTCGATTCCGAGAGGGGAATCCGTCGCTTCTCGTTGCCACCGATGTCGCCGCCCGCGGCCTTGACGTTGATAATTTGACCCACGTCATTCACTACGACCTTCCCGACGAGGTTTCCGCCTACACTCACCGGAGCGGACGGACCGGACGGGCGGGGAAAAGTGGTGCTTCGCTGGCGCTCGTGCATATGCGTGAGGGGCACCGGATTGCTCATATCGAGCGGGCCATCGGCAGAAAGATGGAGGAGGCGAGGATCCCGCGCGGACGTGATATCTGCGAGGCTCGGCTAATGGATCTGCTTTCCCGGGTGAAGGACGTGGCGGTGAACGAAGAGGCTGTCGGCCCGTATCTTCAGGCGGTTCGGGACTCTCTGGCGGGACTTGACCGGGAGGAACTGCTGAAGCGTTTCATTTCCGTGGAGTTCAATCGGTTTCTCGAGCAGTACGACGGCGCTGAGGACATCAATCCGACTCTGAGCAAGATCCAACCGAACCGGAACGCGGCGGGCCCGATGGTCTGCTTGCGCGTGAACGTGGGACGCCGGCAGTCGGTACTGCCGCCGCACATCATCGGAATGATCAACAAGGCGACCCATTCGGGAGACATCCGCATCGGGCGGATCGACATCGACGCGAACTCATCCGACGTGCACGTAGACGGCGCGATGGCCACGCGGGTCGAACAGGCGCTTGCCGGCTACTCGTTCCAGGGAACGACGATACGGGTGGAACGCGTCGCCGACCGACCTCCGGCCTGGCGACCGAAAAAGGGCGGCAAGGGCAAGCCGCGCCGTCGCGGGTAGACTCGGCGAGTGCAGTTCAGGTGGGCATCATCTTCGGGCGCGCGCTGCCGTGGGGTGCGTCTCCGCCGGCTTCCCACGTAATGCCTCGGCGATCGCCGCGAGGTCGTAGCCGCTCGGCTCCTGATACACGTGAAGATCGAACTCGGGGATAACCGCGAGCAGGTGGTCGAAGATGTCGGCCTGGATGCCTTCGTAGTACGGCCAGCGTTGATCCGCGCTGAACACAAAAATCTCGATCGGGATGCCGGTCGGGCCGGGAGGCAGATGTCGGACGAGGAACGTCATGTCCTGGCGGATCAGCGGATGCGCGTTGAGGTACGCGGTTACGTACGCACGGAAGACGCCGAGGTTCGTCATCCGCCGGCCGCTTACCGCGTCGGCGAGGTCGATCCCGTGCTCGGTGTTGTGCGCGTCGATCTCGGCCTGCCGCGTCACGAGATACTCGCGGATTCGCGAGAACCGTTTGAACCTTTCGAGCATCTCGGAGTCTACAAACTTAACCGACCGCATGTCGATGTTCACGGCGCGTTTGATCCGGCGGCCGCCGCTCTCGGTCATTCCTCGCCAGTTGCGGAAGCTGTCGGAGACGAGCGCGTAGATCGGTATCGTCGTGATCGTCTTGTCCCAGTTCTGCACCTTGATCGTCTGCAGCGTGATGTCGATCACGTCGCCGTCGGCGTCGTACTTCGGCATCTCGATCCAGTCGCCGATCTGCACCATGTTGTTCGCCGAGAGTTGAACACCCGACACAAATCCGAGGATCGAATCGCGGAACACCAGCAAGAGCACCGCGCTCATCGCACCGAGGCCACTCAGGATCCCAAACGGCGATTGATCGAGGATCGTCGTGAGCACGATCACGCCGGCGACGATCAAGACCAGAACCTTCGCGAGCTGCACGAACACGGTGATCGACCGTCGCGCGGCGACGGGGGTCTCGCGGTAGAGATCGTGGAAGACATCGATAAGCGCGCCGATCGTGAACGCCGCGACAAGCACGATCCACGCGGTCATCGTACGGCGGACCGCCTCGACGACCCACGGGACCTCGGGTGCGACGAGCGCCGCACCCGCGTACAAAACGAGCGCCGGCGCAACACGTGAAAGCTTGAGCAGAACGCCGCGATCGGCGATCCGGTCGTCCCACGTCACGCGCGTCCGCCGGAACAGTCCATGGAGGATCCGGACGATCAATCGCCGCGCGACCCAGTTCGCGAGCACCGCCGCGGCGACGATCAAAAGGATCACCGCGATACGTTCGGCTGCCGCGGCTGCGACCGGGCTCGCGCCCCATCGCTCGAACAGCCGCGCGATACCGAGCGTCTCGATCGTGAGCGCGAGC
>PXBQ01000268.1 GCA_003566875.1 Spirochaetaceae bacterium
CATCCGCGACTCAAACGACGAACGCACACGCTTCCAGAACGAATCAGGCAGCTCAGCGAGCCGACGGCGCGTTCGGTCGATCCAGTCGGTTCGCTGATACAACACCTCGCTGTTCAACAGACGGTGAAATGTATAAGTGCCGGAGTCGCGCACCCCACTTTCAGACTCTCCGCTCAAGACAAAGTCAAACCGCGCAATGTCTTTGTACTCTATCCGAAATGGGATATCGTCCAGCAGAAATCGATCCTTGCGCGAAATGGACGAGCTCTCAAACGCACCGGTATGAGCAAACAACTCACTCCGTTCATCCGCATCCGGTATCTCCCCCGCGGAGTAGACATCGAGACTCACGAAGAAGTACGCATCGTACACGTCTTCGCCGGATAACAGCATCGTTACGGTATCGACGGACGGCCACTCCCGAAGGATCGTAGTGATACTTCGAACGGCTTCCTCAACTTTTAACCTCACGGTTCATCCTTATCCGAGTGGGTTGATAACACCGATGATACCACATATCGTAGCACGATGGAAACGCCGCAAAGCTGCCACTACGTTTTCTGCCTGCTTCCACCGGGCAACGTCATCCGGGAGATTGCTCTGGTGCAGGAACGGCTCTTCAGCGCGCACCAGAATCCCTCTTTCCGCGCGATCCCTCCGATCATCCCGGTATGCGGGCTCAGCTCGCCCGCACTTCCGTCCGGCTTCCCCCGACTTCCTGCCGTCCGAGTCAGGCCTACCGAGTACACGATCGAGCGCCGCGCTCTCTTTCTGAAAGTCGAACCGCTCGAAGGATCGGCAGAACCGCTGATCCGCACGGCCCGGGAGTGTGGGAGCGAAGCGATGCCTCTCTTTCCACCGGTATTCGGATTCTTTCTCGGTGCCGAGTACGATGGGCCGGAGATGCCGTCGCATCCGTCGAGTCTGGGTTTCACGACCGCTCCGGTCGAATCCCGGATTCTCACGATCGAACACACCGAGTCCGGATCGTGGTACACGGGTCTGGTATGGAGACTCGAAAGTGTCGTTTAACCGATAACGACGCGGTTCCGACCCGCGTCCTTCGCTCGATACAGCGCGCGGTCTGAGGCCTCCGAGACGTCGGTTGCGTTCGCGAGAGTGGGAAACGAAGCGATGCCACAACTGAACGTCGAAAAGAACGACTCGTCGCCTGCGTAGTGTTTTATTCGAGAGAAGCTCTCGCGGATCTGGTTCATCACCGTCGCGGCCTGCTCGGCCGTGGTATTAAAGAAAACAATCCCGAACTCCTCACCACCGTACCGACCAATGACGTCGGTCGATCGCAACCGTTCCCGAAGCAGTCGCGCGAGGGTCTTGAGCACCCCGTCGCCGGTCAGGTGTCCGTACGTATCGTTCACCGACTTGAAACGATCAAGATCGATCATCGCGAACGATACATTCTGCCCGATTCTCTCGCCACGCTGGATTTCTTCGGCGAGACGTTGTTTAAGATGGGTGTGGTTCAGAAGCCCGGTCAGCGAGTCGCGCTCGATGAAGAAACGCATATTCCGGGTGCGCTCGGCGCGCACGGCTATCGACTTTGTCAGATGATCGGGGCTGATCGGCTTTGTGAGAAAATCGTCGGCGCCTTGCGCGATCGCCTCGAGCTGTTTGTCCATATCGGTCTCGATCGACAGAAAAACGATTGGAATCGCCACAAACGCCTCTTGTTGGCGGATCAACGTCGCGAGTTCCATGCCCGTACAGTCGGGCATATACATGTCCATCACGATCAACTCGGGTTTGTACTCGACGAGAATTTTGAAGATATTTCGCGGATCGGACGCCACCGAAGTGACCATTCCGGCTTGCTGCAAAACCAGAGCGGTATATCCGACCTGTTCGTGATCGTCGTCGATGATCAAGACGTGATACGGCTCGCGGTGGCATTCGGGCACCAGCGAATCGAACTTGTCGATCAGGCGGCGCGCGTCGATCGGCGTGAGAAAAAAGGCCGAGCCGCCGGCCCGGATGCACGCCAACCGCGTCTCAAAGTCGTCGGTTTCCGACACAAAAACGATAAAGAGGTGCGAGTCGTTCTCCCGCCGACATCGAAAAAGGTCGCGCGCCAACTCACGGTCGCCTGTAATCGTCTCCGCGTGAACGATCAGAACCACAAACTCCGCCTCGGAGAAGACCCCGGCGATTGAGTTCACCGAGTCGATCTCGCGAACCGGAAGCCCGAAGTACTCGATCTGGTCCATAACGTCCGAAACCGTCCGTCGGTCGGGACCGAACCTCACGGCTACTCGCTTCACTTTCATCTGTCCGTCCTTGGTCGGTTGTGCTCGCAACTCAATCGCCGTGAATACCGTGTATCTCAGCCTCTATCTCGGCACACAAACGACGAATCGCGCTGTTTTCATCATCGGTCGGTGCGCGTGCCTCATCGAGTACGACGTCGACAATTGCTTCGAGGGATTTTCCTAGTCTCGTCAGATCGCCGTAGCCGAACGTCGCCGCAGCGCCCGCGAGTTTGTGCGCGTGATTCCTGAGCGCCCACGCGTTTTTTTCATCCTCTCCGTGAGCGAAAAAAAGTTCCGAGGCCGCCACGATCGCGCGATGCCGTTCAGGAAGATCGGCGGTGAAGCTCGTGCGGAGCTCCTCGAGCCGTTTTTTTACGTTTTCGGATAATATGCTCATATTTGCCCTAACTATAGCCGTTTTGCCGTGTCTCGGGCAAGGTGACGAATTGCACGACCGTCGAGTGCGTGCTACGATGCGCCGGTATGAAGTTCATCGACGCTCGCGTGATCGACAATGTTTCGGTCGCCGAGGAGTACTACGAAATGAGTTTCTCGTGGCCTTCCGAAGAGACTCCCCTACCCGGACAGTTCCTTACGATTCGTGCATCGGACCGCACGACTCCACTTCTGCGCCGTCCTTTTGCGTTTAGCCGGTTCGACGACGGGGTCGCGCGGATCATCTACCAGAAGCGCGGAGACGCGACGGCGATCCTCGCCGCGAAGACACGAGACGAGCCGCTGAACGTGGTCGGTCCGCTCGGCAATATCTTCCCGGTCCCGCGTGACTCGGGACGGCCCGTGCTCGTCGCCGGAGGCGTCGGGATCGGACCGATCTTCTTCTTCGCCGAGCACATACGCGCGCACAACCCGTTGCTGGTCGTTGGAGCCCGCACGCGCGGATTACTGCCGGCAGAGAGCTGCCCACACGGCATCGAGACCGTGTACGCGACCGACGACGGTAGTTTCGGTTTCCACGGTACCGTCGTCGACGTGCTGAAAACAACGTACTCGACCGACGATAACTGGATACTCTACCTGTGCGGGCCCGAACCGATGCTCAAGGCCGGGCACGAGTTTGCGACCGAACGTCGCGTGCCTGCGTGGGTCTCTCTGGAGCAGACGATGGGATGCGCGGTCGGAGCGTGTATGGGCTGCGCCGTTCGCGTCACGGGAGGGCTCGGGTACGCGCGCGTCTGTACCGAAGGGCCGGTTTTCGACTCACGGGAGATCGTATGGACTTGAGCGTCAAGATCGGGTCGACTACGTTCACAAATCCTCTCGGCGTCGCGTCCGGGACATTCGGGTACGGAAGCGAGTACGAGAAACTCATCGACCTCGCGGAAATCGGCACTCTCTACACGAAGGCCGTCACACCCCGGCCGCGCCCCGGGAACAGCATTCCCCGCATCATCGAGACGGCATCGGGCCTGCTCAACTCGATCGGGCTCGCGAACGTCGGGATGGTCGGTTTTGTCGAACAGAAGCTCCCGTTTCTCGCGACGCTCTCGTGTTCGGTCGTCGTGAACGTCGCCGGAGACGATCCGGATGAGTACCGCGAAGTCGTCGAGTACCTCGATCGCCACGACACGGTAAACACGATCAAAGGCTACGAGGTGAACATCTCGTGCCCGAACGTGAAGTGCGGCGGTCTCGCGCTCGGCACGGATCCTCGCCAGGTCGAGCAGTTGACCCGACTCTTGAAAAAAACAACCGATAAGCCGATCATCATGAAGCTCACGCCGAACGTCACCGACATCACCGTTCCCGCGCGCGCGGCCGAGGCCGGTGGTGCCGACGCGGTGTCGTGCATCAATACGCTCGTCGGGATGGTGATCGATACAAGCCTGAAAAAAACCGTTCTGCCGGCCGGAACCGGGGGGCTCTCGGGTCCCGCGGTCTTCCCGGTCGCGTTGGCGATGGTGTACAGGACCGCGCGCGCGGTCACGATTCCGGTGATCGGCCTCGGCGGCATCATGACCGCGGATCACGCGGTACAGTTTCTGCTCGCGGGCGCGTCGGCGGTGCAGGTCGGAACGGCAAACTTCGTCGACCCGAACATCGCGGTCGACGTCCTGCGCGGGATCGAGAAGTACGCCGAGACCGAACGTCTCACGACGATCCAGGATTTCCACACGTTCATCGAGTAGGCCCGAACGCCGGGATCAGAAGCCGACCGTTTTCTCGGGCCACGGACAGATCGTACGAATCGGACACTCCACGCACCTCGGTTTTCGCGCCGTGCAGTACCGCCTCCCGTGGTAGTTGATCAGCATCGATACCTCGTACTGCATCTCGCCCGGAACCCACTCTTTGAGCTCGAACTCGATCCGCGTCGGATCGGTCGCGTCGACGAGATCGAGCCGCCGAGTGACGCGCATGAAGTGCGTATCGACGATGATCGCGGCTTCCCCCCAGATATGGCCGACGACGACGTTCGCGGACTTCCGCCCGACTCCCGGCAGCGTGATGAGCTGCTCTATCTCGCGCGGTACCTCGCCGCCGAAACGCGCCTCGAGCTCGGCGGCCGCGGCGCGGATGTTCCGCGCCTTCACGCGGTAGAACCCAACCGAGTGAATAATCGCCTCGATATCGGCGAGCTTCGCCGCGGCGAGGCCGCGCGCGTCGGGGTACCGCGCAAAGAGTTCGCCGGTTACCGCGTTCACTTGCGCGTCGGTCGTCTGGGCCGAGAGAATCACCGAGATCAATAACTCAAACGCGTTCCGGTGCACGAGAAGCGTCGGCGTCTCGGCGTACTCGGCGCGCAGCGCCTCCACGACGCGCCGGACGCGCTGCAGACGAGCGTTCACGGCGCGTACCGGAGATAGCGGCCCGCGCCTTCGGTCATGACCCGTCCGTCACGGAAGCTCACGACGCCGTTCACGAGCACCGCGTGGATCCCGATCGACTCCTGCCCTGCATCGAGAACGGTGCCCATGCCGTCGACGACCGCCGGATCGAACACGGTTAC
>PXBQ01000083.1 GCA_003566875.1 Spirochaetaceae bacterium
ATTCAAAACGGGAGTCGAGAGCAAATGCGTCATCGCCCTTCAATCCGATCAAATGCCGGAGCATTTCCTCGCGTGAGAACTCTCGACATAACAAAGAGTTAGGGGACTGTCACCGGAACAACACAGTGAAATAGGGACAGGTTTTTTAGACTGAGAGGCTACGTGTTTTTTACAATTCCCGCACCAGTTTTTTTGTGTTAAGATTACGTGAAGAAGGAACACATTCCCGAAAAAGGAGCAAATCCGTCGCCGAGACGGAAATAACAAATGATTATCCGACTATTCGGCCACGTGGCACGCAAACTCCCGATTCAAATGTTCTTCACGGTCGTGTTTTACTTCCTGTACGCGGCGGTCTTTGGCGTGAGCATCGTTCCGTCGATACACATCGTCTCGGTCGGTATCCAGCGGCTCGATCCGTTCGGTGCGCAGAGCGTAGGCGTTTACCTTCAGTTCGGCGTGCTGTGCGGCGTCGCGTTGTTCGCGTACTACATGACATCGGTGCTTGTGATTGGAGTCTGCATGCGGCTGTCGTCGCTCGGGTTCAAGCCCGGCCGGTACCCTGCCAAGTCATTCACCGCGTGGCGCTGGCTGGTTCACGGCGGCTTCTTCGGGATCGCCAAGACGATGTTCCTGCCGATGATCCGGAGTACCGGGTTTGCGAACATCTTTTTCAGGATCGCGGGCTGCAAGATCGGGCGCAACGTGAAGATCAACTCCGGCTCACTCGTCGATTGTTACTTGTTGTCGATCGGTGATAACGTGGTAGTCGGTGGCGACGCGTTGATCACGTGCCACATAGTCGAGAACATGCACCTGATTCTCGAACGCGTCGAGATCGGCTCGAATACTCTGATCGGAGCGCAGTCGTACATTACGCCGGGCATCACGATTGGGGAGAACAGCGTGATCGGGATCGGGACGTACCTCAGGAAGGGCACCACGCTTCCCGCTAACAGCAGGATCACGAGCCTTGCGGGGGTCTCGTATCGACAGGCACGCGAGATCGAACGTGGGCTCGACCGGTTTTACTTGCGCAAGGCCAAGGATCAGGTCCCGCCGCCCGAAACCGAACAGCCGGACGAGCAGGTCGAGTGATTCATCGCCACGCGGCTAATCGGAATGACTTTTCGTAGTCGCGAAGATGGGAGGCAAGTCATCGTATCGCCCGATTTCATCTTCCGCGTATCGTTTATCGCCGTTTTTTCTTTTCTTACCGTTCTCCGCCTGTACTACCGGATCTCAACCGGAGCGATCCACGATCATGGTCTCACACGGCGAGAGGGACTTCTCCCGGTAGCGCTTAGATGGACTCTTGGAGTGCCGCTTCTCGCCGCAACGGGATTGTATATCTTTGCCCCGGAGACATGGCTTTGGATGTCGGTTTCTCTCCATCCCATACTCAGGTCGTTCGGAACCGCAATCGGATTCGCGGCGGTCGTGATGATCCGGCAGGTTCACCGTGCGTTGGGACGCAACTTTTCAAGCACGCTCGTGATCCGCAGGGAACACACGCTCATCACGACCGGGCCGTACCGGTTCGTCCGGCACCCAATGTACAGCGCGTACCTGTTGCTATTTTTTGGTGCGCTCCTGATCTCGGCGAACTGGGTGATCGGCGTGACCGGCGTCGCGGTCATCGTCACCCTGATGACTGTTCGGCTCGGTCGCGAGGAGGCGCTCTTGCTCGAGAAGTTCGGGGCCGAGTACGAGCAGTACCGGCGCGTAACCGGAATGTTCATACCGTTGACGCACAAGATTTCCGCGATCGGCAAGACGTCACGGGACATCGCCTAACATGACGGTCTTGCGCGATTTTTGGCCGTATTTCACCGCGATCGTGGGATTTCTCTTCTCGGTGGCGACATCGATTCACGCGATCGTGTACAAACGCGACTCGCGCGCGTCGGTGGCTTGGGTCGGCCTGATCTGGCTCGTACCGTTCATCGGTTCTATCCTGTACATCCTGCTCGGGGTAAACCGAATTCGCCGACGAGTTGCCGGCCAACGCGGGCACGAGAGCTCGCATATCTCGCCGTCCGAGTCGGCAATCTGCTCGATCGAAGCCTTGGCGGCCGCTCTGCCGGATTGCTGCGGCCACTTGATCGAAATGGCGAGACTCGGTTCGCGTCTCACACAGCTCGGTTTGCTCAAGGGCAACAGCGTCGCTCCGCTGTACAACGGCGATGAGGCGTACCCGGCCATGATCGACGCGATCGCGAACGCCGAGAGAACCATTACACTCACAAGTTACATTTTCGACGATGATCCGGCCGGTCGCCTGTTTGTCGACGCGCTCGCGGAAGCGGTCGAGCGCGGAGTAGAAGCCTACGTGCTGATCGACTCTGTCGGCGCCCGGTACTCGTTTCCTCCGATCACGCACGTTCTTCGAAAGCGGGGTGTCCGCGTCGCGACGTTCATGCCGAGCTACCAGCCGTGGGTCACACCGTTCATGAACCTTCGCAATCACCGCAAAACACTCGTCGCCGACGGTCGTGTCGGGTTCACGGGAGGGATGAACATCCGCGGAGGGTGTGTACTTCGTGACAACCCACAACACCCGACGCGCGACACGCATTTTCGAGTCACCGGACCGGTCGTGCAGGAGCTCCAGGCTACCTTCGTCGAAGATTGGAGCTTCACGACCGGCGAGGTGCTCGCCGGCGAAGCCTTTTTCCCGGAGCTGCAGGAATCCGGTGATGTGATGTCGCGCATCGTGCCCGACGGTCCCGACAAAGACCTCGACAAGATGCGCATGACGTTTCACGGCGCGCTCTCGGTCGCAAAACGGTCGGTGCGCATCATGACGCCGTACTTCCTGCCGGACAATACGTTGATCACGGCACTCAACACGTGCGCGCTTCGCGGCGTCACGGTGGATATCGTGCTTCCCGCCCAGAACAACCTTATCGTCGTCGCGTGGGCAGCGGCCGCGCAGCTCTGGCAGGTCCTCGAGTGGGGGTGCCGTGTCTGGGCAAGTCCGCCACCTTTCGATCACAGCAAGATTCTGGTCGTCGACGACGCGTGGAGCCTGATCGGGTCGGCAAACTGGGATCCGCGGAGCTTGCGACTGAACTTCGAACTTGGACTCGAGTGTTACAGCGTGGCACTCGCAACGGAACTCGCGCGCCACGTCGACTCGGTGATCGCGACGGCACGGCCGGTCACGCTCGACGAGGTCAACTCGCGCCCGTTCCCCGTGAAGCTACGCGACGGAATCGCGCGTCTCGGCGCCCCATACCTGTAACGCCTGTAACGGCGCATGAGAGAAATCGTGATAGTGCCGTGGTTTTTCTCGTGAACCCCTTTACACGCCCCGAAGGTTTCGTTAGTATCGGTGGATATCCCATGGATCAGGTTCGGCGGAACTAATCTTTGTGGCATCTTTGATGCTGGGCCGATGGTCTGTGGGATGCGAAATTTCGCACCCGAGGTTCGCCTCGGGTTTTTTTTGCGCCAATCCAATCCAATCCAATCCAATCCAATCCAATCGCAATTGTTTCTAAACCCGGTTGTACATGACGTGCTCGAGCGCGCGCAGATACGCGAGTCCGTCGGCTAAAAGGCGATCGCTTGACTCGGCGAGTGGGCGCCAAATGCACGTCGCGGCGCGCATCGCGGGTGAACCTTCGACAAAAGATTCGAGTCCGACGAGCCCGGAGTAGCCGCCGTCGGCGAGCGCGCGGTAGATTGCCTCCCAATCGACGGTGCCGGCACCTGGGGTGCCCCGATGGCTCTCGCTCAAGTGAAAGTGACAGAGATGCGGGATCGCCGCGAGCGTCGGCGTGTAGAAGTCGGTCTCTTCGATGTTCATGTGATACGCGTCGAGATGCACCGCGACGTTCGACTCCGCGATCATCCCGGCCAACTTGATCGCCTGTTCGGCGGTGTTGACGAGGAACGTCTCGTACCGGTTCACCGGTTCGATCCCGATCGTCACGCCGAGTTTCGCCGCGTGACGCGCGACGTCGCTGAGCGCCGCGGCCGAACGGTTCCAGTGTTCATCGGTCGGGAAGCCGTCAAGCCGCCCGCCGATCGCCGAGTACACAACACCCGAGAAAACAGATCCCCCCATCTCCGCGGTCAGGTCGACGCACCGTTTGAGGTACGCAACTCCCGCGGCGCGGATCGCCGCGTCCTCGCTCGTGATATCGGTCTCGGCGCTGCACGCGGTCGAACAGCACACGTCGATGCCGACCGCGCTCGCGCGTTTCTTGATCGCCGCGGGGTCTACCGCATCGGGTTCCATGAGAGGCACCTCGAGGACATCGAATCCCAGCCGTTTCGCGCGGTCGAGAATCGTAAGCGTTTCGTTACTCCAGTGAGCGGTCCAGGCGTATGCGTGCACCGCGTACCTCAATCCTGCCATGTCTCCCCCTCGGCTGCCGATGCAACCGCTCGCGACTGTGTTATCTCGCGCCCGCGGCAAGCAGAATCTCGACGACGCGACGGTTGCGGCCCGATCGGCCTCCGCCGATCGCGCGAGCGAGAGGAGTCCGGCCGACCGGGTCGGCCATGTTGACGTTCGCTCCCGCGTCGACAAGAACCTGGACGACGTCGGGTTCGTGCAGCCCAAAATGTATTGGTGTGTATCCTATCACATCGGTCGCGTTCACGTCGGAACCTGCGGCGACGAGAAGGCGGACCACAGCGGGATGAGTAGCTCCCCGGTGCAGCGGCGTGCGGCCGATGAAGTCGCGCGCGTTCACGTCGGCACCGTTCGCGATCAACAGCTCGACGGCCCACGCGTACCCGAACGACGCTGCGCGGTGCAGAGCCGTCGCGCCCGATGCCGCGTCGGCGGCGTTGTTCGCGACTGATACCCCGATCGTAACGAAGAGCAGGAGGGTGAAAAACACCAAAAATGCGGCCCGGCGCGATGAAACGACGACACTGTCCATACCGTTTTATGTATCGGCGCATTTGGTCGAAACTGTTACGCTCTCCCGCGCTGCGACGTCACCGCGGTTCGGTCTTGAGCGCTGCCTCCCGCGCGTACTTCTCACGCGCGAGAGTGATCAGCGTATCGACCAGCTCGCCGCCCGGGACACCGCTCGCATCCCACAGCTTAGGGTACATGCTGATCCGCGTGAATCCGGGTATCGTATTGATCTCGTTCACGACGATTCCGCCGTCGGAGCGGAGAAAAAAATCGACACGCGCCATGCCGCTACACTCGACGACGCGAAACGTATGGATCGCCGTCTCTTGAAGGCGCGCGACGGTATCGGCGGG
>PXBQ01000202.1 GCA_003566875.1 Spirochaetaceae bacterium
AATTTCGTGCTCAGACCGGTTCCGCGTGTTGCAGGCCGTGCGTCGTCGGTTTACGTGAAGCCCGGGCAGTTCCTTGCTGTGAGTGCGCGCACCGGCAATCCCGAAGCCGCGGTATCGTTCTTGAACGCGTGGACGAATGATGTGGAGATGAACCGGATTCTTTCGGCCGAACGCGGTGTTCCGATCTCATCGGTCGTCGCTAACGACCTGTACGGTCGAATCAGCGCCGCGGAGAAACCAGTGTTCGATTACGTTATCGAAGTTGCGCAACGTGGAAGCCCACTTCCGGCTCCGGACCCCGCGGGGCACTCCGAACTGGAAGACAACGTCTTTATCGCCGAGGTCACCGAGCCGGTTCTTTTCGGGCGTCGAACTCCCGAGGAAGGCGTCCGAATTCTCCGACGTGAGGCTCCTGGAATTCTTCAGGCCGCGTCCCGGTAGAAGTCGAATCTACAGACAGAACGAGCTCGACGTCACCACTCGGTGGCGTCGGGCAAAATTCGCGATCGCTTGACCGGATCACTCGAAGACAATAGGAGGTTTCATGGCCGAAAGCACCGGCGTCGCGAGCAACACTCGCGTACGAATACGGCCTCGTACTCACGTCTCAATCGCGACTCGAAAAAAATGGCTGGCCGGCTACGCGTTCATATCACCGTGGTTGATCGGTTTTATTGGTTTGACCGTTATACCGATTCTGGCCGTTTTTTACCTCGGGTTCACTCGTTACGATATCTTCACGCCGCCACGATGGATCGGCCTGGAGAACTTCCAGAGGATGTTTTTCCGTGATCCGCGATACTGGCGATCGGTGAACGCGACGTTGTACTTCGCGTTCACGTCCGTCCCGCTGCGATTGGTATTTGCCCTCGCGATAGCAATGGTGTTGAATACGAAGCACAAAGCGCTCGGGCTTTATCGTGCGCTCTATTATACCCCGTCGATCGTCGGTACGAGCGTTGCGGTCGCGGTCATGTGGCGTCAGATCTTCTCCGGCCGCGGTTTGCTGAACTGGTTTCTGGCGCAGTTCGGAATTCAAGGCGTATCGTGGCTCGGCGATCCACGTACGGCGATCTGGACGATCATTATCCTGGTGATCTGGCAGTTTGGTTCTCCGATGTTGATCTTTCTCGCTGGGTTGAAGCAGATTCCGACCGAGATGTACGAGTCGGCCGCGATTGACGGCGCGCGGGCGCGGCATCGGTTTTTCAGAATCACACTCCCGATGTTGTCGCCGGTCATCCTCTTCAACCTGATTATGCAAATCATTTTTGGGCTTACCGTTTTTACACAAGCTTTTATTATCACCGGCGGATCACCGCTCGACACGACGAATTTCTACGCGCTGTATCTCTATCGAAGAGCTTTTGAAAATTTCCAAATGGGCTATGGGTCGGCCATGGCGCTTGTGCTGCTTGCGGTTGTCGCGCTTTTCACTTTTGTGGTTTTCAAGAGCTCGGCGAAGTGGGTGTTTTATGAAACGGAGACCGGAAAATGAGCGAACGAGTTGAACTTGTTATGAGTTCCGAGGAGATTCAAGAGCGCCTACGGAGAGACCGAAACCGGCGACGACGGAAAGGTATCCTGTTTCACGTTACGGTGATCGCGTTCGGATTTCTGATGATCTATCCGCTGTTGTGGCTTGCCGGAAGCTCTTTGAAAGGGCCGCAAGAACTGTTCACGAACATGGGCGCGATCATTCCAAGGTCCGGGATCGTGATCGACAACTACATACGCGGATGGCGCGGCTTCGGCGGCGTGACGTTCACGACGTTCTACCGGAACTCCGTCATATACGCGGGAATCGGGACACTGGCGGCGGTGTTTACCTCTGCGGTTATTTCGTTCGGGTTTGCGCGGATCTCGTTCCCGTTGCGTGGATTCTGGTTCACGTGCATGCTCATGACGCTGATGCTGCCGGTTCAGATCCAGATCATCCCGCAGTATATCTTCTTTAGCCAGTTGGGCATGGTGAACACGTTCTGGCCGTTGTTGTTGCCGCGGTTCCTGGGCCAAGCGGGGCAGGCGTTCTTTATCTTCATGATGGTGCAGTTTATCCGCGGTATTCCGCTTCAGCTCGATGAGGCCGCCGAGATCGACGGCGCGTCGAAGTTCTCGACGTTCTACCGGGTCGTGCTGCCTCTGATCAAGCCCGCGATGGTGACGGCGGGAATTTTCTCGTTCTACTGGACCTGGGGCGACTTTCTGACCCCGCTGATCTACCTCAACGCGCCGCGGCTCTACACGGTCTCGGTCGCGTTGCGCGCCTTCGCGGATCCATCCGGAACGACCGACTGGGGCGCGATTTATGCGATGTCGTTTCTGTCGCTCGTTCCCGTTCTCGTGGTGTTCGTGATCAGCCAGAAACAGATCGTGGAAGGAATCAGCACGACCGGATTGAAGTGATTTTGCGATGCTCTCTCTTGACCGAACGCTTCGGTACGGCGTACCGTAGGCGTTCGTCACGAGAGGCGCAATGACAAAGAAGAAAACCGAAATCTCGCTCTGGCGGGCGTTGATCGACGCGCGGGGTAACCCCGCCGCGTGTATGTGGACCGAGCCGCTCTGGGGTATCCCGTTTCATCTCTACGCGCCGTTCGCGTCGGTGTACATGCTCGCGCTCGGCGTGACCGAGGCGACGATCGGGTTGATCGCGTCGGTCGGGATCGGGCTGCAGGTGATCTCGGCGCTCGTCGGGGGTCCACTCACCGATAAACTCGGCCGGAAAAACTCGACGTTCATCTTCGATTGTATCTCGTGGAGTCTTCCCGCGCTGCTCTGGGCATTTGCGCAGGACGCGACGTGGTTTTTTGCCGCCGCGGTCGTGAACTCGGCGATGAGGATCACCGCGACGTCGTGGACGTGCCTTCTGATCGAGGACGCGCCGCCGTCGCGGCTCGTTCAGTACTGGGCGTGGGTTAACATTGCCGGCATTCTCGTCGGGCTCGTCGCGCCGTTGACCGGTCTGTTCATAGAAAGGTGGGAGCTGATCCCGACGATGCGCGGCATCTACGTCTTCACGTTCATCTCGATGACCGCGAAGTTCGTAATCCTTTACTTCACGTCGACCGAGACAAAAGTTGGACAACAGAGGATGGCAGAGACGAAAGGCCGGTCGCTTTTTGCGTTGATCGCCGAGTACGGCTCGATCGTGAAACTGGTTCTCAAGAACAAAAACACTCTCGTCGGGATCGCGTTGATGGCGGTGTTCACGATCTACACGACCGTTCGGGGCTCGTTTTTTGCGGTGCTTCTGACCGAAGGGCTCGGTTTCGCCGCGCGCGAGATCGGGTGGTTCCCGGCGATGCGCTCGGTCGTGATGCTCGTGTTTTACTTCACGATCCTGCCGCGCCTGAACCATCAACGGCAAACGGGACCGATCGTGACCGGAATGCTCGTCACGATCATCGCCGCGATGCTTCTGGTCGTCTCGCCCGTGCGGAGTTACGCGGTCGTCACGATTTCCACGATTCTCGAGGCGTCAGGCGCCGCGCTGATCGTTCCGTTTCTCGAGACGTTGATCTACCGCGTCGTGGATTCCCGGGAACGCGCACGCGTGCTTTCGATCGCGAACGTCATCATGCTCGCGGTCGCGACACCGTTCGGGTGGATCGCGGGACTGCTCGCGGAGATTAACGCGACGATGCCTTTTGTGCTGCTTTCGATTGTCTTGACGACCGGGATGATTGTACTGGTGAAAGGTGGACCGGAGCGACGGCTTGATCCGGTCGACGCGGGGGAGTAGGGCGGCACGACGGCGAATAGCGCGTCCAGCTGGATTCGAACCAGCGACCTACGGCTTAGAAGGCCGTTGCTCTATCCTACTGAGCTATGAACGCAGATCGGGATGAGAGGATTCGAACCTCCGATCTCCTGGTCCCAAACCAGGTGCCTTAGCCACTAGGCTACATCCCGCTATTTGACGAGACGTCATTATACTCGCGCGGCCGATCGGGGGTCAATACGGCCGTTTTGGCCTTGACAGAACGAGAACCCGTCCGCACGATGGGCCGATGATTCGTTTGTCGTCATTAACGCGTGTCGCGGTTTGCATCCTCGGAGCTACGCTCGTTCTCGTCGCGGCATGCGCGAGCCGTCCGTCGGCGGAAGAGGTCGACGCGCGCGCGTGGTTCGCCGAGACTCTCGATCACGGCGAAGCTGCCGCGCCGGCCCGCGTGACCCCTGAACCCGACCGGACCGCGTACGGCGTCGTGATCGCGGGTGGACGCGTGATCGATCCGGCTTCGGGCTTCGACGCGGTTGCGGACGTCGGCGTACTTGGCGACACGGTCGCGCACGTTTCAGAGGAGCCGCTCTACGCGATGCTCACGATCGGCGCCGAGGGGCTTATCGTCGCGCCGGGTTTCATCGACATCACGATCCCGTCGTTCCCTCGCGAGCACTCGCACCGAAATGTTCAGTACTGGAAGCTCACCGACGGCGTCACGACCGCGCTCTGGCTGCACGACGGGCACGGCTTTGTCGAGAACGTGAACCGGTACATGGAGCCGTCGACTCATCTCACGAACTGGGGGATTGGGACGCGGATCGAGGCGTACTACAGTGCGGGGTTTTCGCTCGAGGAAAAACTTGAGGCGATCGAGGCGAACTTCCGGGCGGGTTCGCTCGGACTTGGGTCGAGCCCCGAGTACTTTCCGTACATCACGACCGACGACATGGTCGAGTTCGCGCGTCTCGCCGACCGATACGGCGCGGCTCTGTACATGCACTTGCGGTACTCGCGGCGCGGCGAGGAGCTCGAAGGCGTCCGCGAAGCCGTGCACATCGCCGAGGCGAGCGGAGCGCATGTGCATATCTTTCACCTCCCGAGCACCGGGGGTACGTTCGACATGCACGGCGCGCTCGAGATCATCCGCGACGCGCTCGGTCGGGGAGTTCGGTTGACCGCCGACGTCTACCCGTACTCGTACTGGATGACGTTCATCAACTCGGCGCGTTTCGCGCCCAGTTGGCGCGACGGCTTCGGGCTCGATTACGAGGATTTGTTTCTGGTGCCGCTGCGCCGGACGCTGACGCGAGAGCTGTTCGACGAGTACCGGAGGAAGGGCGGCCTCGTCGTCGTCCCGGAGGGCACGATACCGTGGGAGACCTCGATCTTGCCCGCGCTCGACGAGGATTTTGTCTTCATCGCGTCCGACGGCTCGTTCGACGTCTCGCCGTTTTTCGGCGGTGCGTTCGCGTCGCATCC
>PXBQ01000070.1 GCA_003566875.1 Spirochaetaceae bacterium
AAAGCGTACGTCTTGCTCGCTCCGTCGCGCACCTCGCCGTATCCGACGATGTCCTGGTTGGTATAGATCTTCAGAAGCGTACAGTGCATCGGCGCCCCGACGATATCGACAAACCGCATGTCGGTAATGCGCAGATCGGACGGCCGCGAGTTCGTGTTGACGCCACTCGCGAGAGCTGTTGTGTCTTTTCCGTTGCTCATAATCGTGCCTTTCCTCTTCGTATTCTTTCTTTGGTTCGCATGTGACGCTATAGTAGCGTCTCTTCGTCGGCCTGACGCTGTTCGGTCTCGGTCGACTTGTCCCAATCGAGATGCTCGAACTCTTCTAAGGTGTGCGTCTTACGCCACTCGGCGAAGTCTGCCTCGATCGGGTCGGTCCACTTGGTGTCCATCTGCGCGGACGTGTAGACTTTCTCGCGCAGGCGCTGCAGGCCGAAAACCTCACGCAGGCGCGTCCGCTCGGAATGCTCGACGACCTCCTCGGCGAGATGCGCGGGAATGAACAGGACGCCGGTGTACGTCGCAAGCACGATGTCGCCAGGCATACAGATCGCGCCGCCGATTCGGCACGGCGTGTTCATCCCGATCAACGTGACATCGCGGATTCCGGTAGGATCCATTCCCTTGCAGAACGTCACGACACCGTCGATCCCCTTGATCTGTTGCGCGTCGCGGATTCCTCCGTAAATCACCTGCCCACGGCCGGTGCGCGTCGCGATCGCGGTGGAGAGATTTCCACCCGAGAATGTCCCCTGGAAGATTTTCCCAAACAGATCGACGACGATCACGTCGTCCTTCTGCAGGGTTTCGATTACCCACGAGTTCATCTCGCCGATCCGACCTTCCTCGTTATGACCGTGTTCCATCAGACTCTGGTGCAGGTCGGGCCGTCGCGGCACAAAAACTGCCGTGACCGCGCGACCGACGAGTACCTTGCCGGGATGAAGGTTGATCCAGTCGGGCTCAAACTGGTACTTGAACTCCTTGCCCCAGAGCACGGCCCACGCCTCTTCGGTCGTGACGCGCTCCATGCGCCGCACGATGTCTTCGGCCACTTTTGGGCGACCATCCTCGAAACGCTCGCCTTTCCACTCGGGTGTCAACTGAATGACATCGTCTCGATTTGCGAATTTCACGATTACACCTCTTGCCGGTTTGAATGCGTTCGCCATAATATCACGGAAAAACCCAATGGGAAAGCCGAATCGAGTTTCATTTGATAGCGAAACAGACACGATCGGCGCGATACGCGACCGCCGTGGTTGTGTGTCGCGCCGTCATCGCGTATCATGACTCTATGAGCAACATTCCACACATAACATTTCCAACCGGACAGTCGGTTCCACAGTTCGGCCTCGGCACGTGGGAACTCACCGGCGAAGCGTGCCGAAAATCGGTCGCCGACGCGCTCGCGATGGGTTACAAACACATCGACACCGCAGTTGGGTACAACAACCACACCGACGTCGCGGCGGGGATAAAGGATTCCGGAGTCGCGCGCGATTCGTTCTTCCTCACGACGAAAGTCCCGCCAAGCAAGTTGTCGCGGTCGCAGGTGATCGAGGTTGGGAAAACGTCGGTGAAAGAACTCGGCGTCGAGTACGTCGATCTGCTTCTGATTCACTGGCCGACGAGGAAGGTACCGCTCGAGGAGACGATCGGAGCGATGAACGAGCTCGTGAAGTCTGGTATCACGCGCGCGATCGGTGTCAGCAACTTCAACAAGGACCTCGTCACAGAGGCGTGCCGGCTCTCGGACGCACCGATCTGCACAAATCAGGTCGAGTATCATCCGTACCTCAACCAGACCGAACTGCTTGAAACATGCACCGACCTCGGCGTCGTAATCACCGCGTACTCACCACTTACGCGCGGCAAGGTATTCTCGGATGAGAACCTCCAGGCGATCGCGGTCAAGCATAAAACGACGGTGTCTCAGGTCGTGATCGCGTGGTTGATCTCAAAGGGAATCATCGTGATACCGAAGGCGACCGGAAAAGCGCATCTTGAGGACAATCTCGCCGGCGTCTCGCTTCAGCTCGACGTCGACGACGTGACGACGATCGAGAATATCCCGGAAACCATCCGGCTCGTCGACGGGAGCTGGGTCGAGTACCCGTTCTAGCCGGTAACCGTCGCCGGTCTACGCGGGTTTTTCCCCGACGACGGTGATGCTGAAGATGCCGTTGCCGGATTCCCGGTAGGCCGCGATCTCCGTTCTCGAGAGCAACGGCGTGAGCTGCGCGTCGGGGAGTTCGATCCGGCGTTCCTCTTTCACGACGACATTGATGAAACCGAGATCGGCGATGATCGAGAGATACTCCGCGCGCTCGATCGCGCCCGCGACGCACCCGGCGTACATCTCGGCCGACCGACGCAGTTCGGCGGGCAACTCCCCGATCGTCACGATATCCGAGACGCAGAAATGAGCTCCTGGTCTCAGCACGCGCAGGATCTCCGAGAACGCAGCGCGTTTGTCCGGCACCAGATTGAGCACACAGTTCGACACGACGACGTCGATGGACGCGTCACCGACCGGGATGCTCTCGATCTCTCCAAGCACAAATTCCACATTCTTCGCGCCACGCGACTCCGCGTTCTCGCGCGCGAGGTCGATCATGTCTGAAGTCATGTCGAGTCCGATCACGGACCCCGACGGTCCGACCTCGCGCGCCGCGATGAAGACGTCGTTGCCCGCACCGGAGCCCAGGTCGAGCACGGTTTGTCCGGTCGTGATACCCGCGTGCCGCGTCGGCAAACCACACCCGAGCCCGAGGTCGGCTTCGGGGACGTACCCGTCGATCCCGCCGTACCCCTCGCCGACCATCGATGTATCGCCGGTCGCGCCACCGCAATCGCACGCGCCCGGGCCACAACACGACGACGCCGCGCGAGCGAGCTCGGCGTACTTCTCCCTAACAACACCCTTTATCTGAGTCGAATCCGACATCGATAACCTCCCGAGAGTCAAAATCGATCAGGTCGGCCGCGAACGAGCGCAGCATCTCTCGCGCGCGGTCGGTCACGCAGTAACACGTGCGGGGACCGTCGATGATACCGTCGACCAGCCCGGCCTCACGCAGCTCCTTGAGATGCTGCGACACCGTCGACTGCGACAGCGGCAACAGATCGACGAGCGAGCCGGTCACACAACTCCGGCGATCGAGCAGGATCCGAAGCAGCCTGACCCGCGCGGGGTGGCCGAGGGCGCGCGCGATCGTCGCGACCGCTATCTCGTCTTCCGTGAACGCGTCCGTCTTTGCCGTCGCCATCGGCCCTCCTAATCGTATATCGTAAATATACGATTAAATGATCGATTGTCAAGACCCTTGACCGAAAAATCACTATCGTGTATAGATGAAGTATCTTACGTTACAGGGAGGCATTTGATGACTGAATCGGCACGCGAGATGCACCTGTTCCGGGAAGCCGCACTGTAAGCTCGGTCGTTCGACCGTCCTCCTTCTGCGGTTCCCGCAGAGCACTCCTCGCATAAATCACCACCGCTCACGAACAGGGCATCACACTCATAGCGAGAGACTTTGTTTTCACCGCGTCGGGATAGCTGTTTCCAGCCGTTCCGGACGCGCTGCGGAGGCATCATGTCCAGGCATCAACAGTGTGCCGTCGATTCTCTCGAGACGTTCGTGTGTGTCACCTGCGGCCGCGCCGTCGCGCCGGCCGATAGTGGAACGCACCATCGCAACCACTGCCCACACTGTCTCTCGAGTCGCCACGTCGATATCCGACCCGGTGACAGGCGCGCCGCGTGTCGAGGTCCGATGACCGCGATCGCCGTATGGGTCGTGAACAGGAAAGAGTGGAGCATCGTGCACCGGTGTGAACGATGCGGAACCATCAAAACGAACAGAATCGCTCCGGACGACGACGAAGGGTCGCTTCTCGCGCTGGCTATCCGCCCGCTCTCGACCCTGCCGTTCCCGCTCGAGACGATTCAACCGGGTCGCCTGACGCGCCCCGGTATCCGGTAAGGACGGTATAGGTATGAAAGTCAGTACGTCGAATTATCTCGCGCAGTGGGGCTGGAGCGACGCGGTCGCCACCCGATTCGCCGACGCTGCTTGGCCGGACGGCGTCCCGGCGCGCGTGATCACGCAGGAACGCCACGTCTACACGATTGTCAGGGCCCCGGGTATCGAGTCGCGCGCTCGTATCGCCGGAGCGTTCGAGTACCGCGCCGCGACACCGAGCGAGTATCCGATGGTCGGAGACTGGGTGGTCGTGGACGCCGACGGTACCGTCGTGCACGCGGTAGTACCGCGCTTCTCGGCGCTCTCACGCCACGGAGCGGGCGACGAGACAGTCGAACAGGTCATCGCGGCGAACGTCGACGCGGTGTTCATGGTGTTCGGGCTCGACGGCGGCCGGGCGTTCTCGGTCGGACTGCTCGAGCGCATTATTACGATCGTGAGGCGATCGGGCGCACGCCCGGTCGTCGTATTGAACAAGTGCGACGGCGCGGAGCCCGAGACGATCGCGGAGATCGCCCGCGAAGCCGAAATCGTCGCGCAAGGGATCCCGGTCCACGTCGTGAGCGCAAAGTCGGGCCGCGGGCTCGACGCGCTCTCGGCCGAGGTCGCTACGGCCGAGACGGTATGTCTCGTCGGGAAGTCAGGCGTCGGGAAGTCGAGTCTGCTCAACGCGCTCGCCGGGACGACGCTCGAACGCGTAGGGGAGCTGCGCGCGGACGTGCAGGGCCGTCACACGACGACGCACAAGGGGCTGTACCGGCTCCCGTCCGGGATTCTCGTGGTCGACGTACCCGGGATCCGGGAACTGCAACTCTGGGGCGACGAATCGGACGTCGCCGACTCGTTTCCGGACATCGCGATGGCGGCCGCCGCGTGTCGTTTCAGCGACTGTTCGCACACGGGCGAGCCGGGGTGCGCTGTGCAGCAGGCGCTAGCGGACGGCGTGATCTCGGCCGATCGGTACGACCGGTACCTGGACCTGCAACGCGAGGCGGCGTACCTCAGGCGGAAAACCGACCGCCGCGCAAGTGAGGACGAGCGACGAAAATGGATACGGATCTCGCGTGAGCAACGCTCGAAGAAGGGCGCACGTCGATGACCCGAGACGTCGTTTTTGGAGGCGAGGTTGTCACTACACGGAACACACCGGTCAGTGTATACTGGATGGAAAGGTGTATCGACCGGACGCGTTCGCGCGCCGGCGGTCTCTCATAC
>PXBQ01000334.1 GCA_003566875.1 Spirochaetaceae bacterium
CGAAGTATCACTGCGATCCTTCGGGAGTGGCCGTCCGTCGATACCGTAACGATGCTGTTATCCGGCGAAGACGTGTACGATGCGTACTTTTTCGTGAGTCTCGATGTCTACTCCGCGGGGGAGATACCGGATGCGGATGAACGGAGTGAGTTGTTTGCTTATACCGGTGCGTTTGAGAGTTCGTCCATTTCCCGCAAGGATCGATTTCTGCTGGACGATATCCCATTTCGGATCGAGTACAAAGACATTGCGCGTTTTGACTTTGTCTTGAGCGGTGAGTCTGAAGGTGGGGTGCGCGACTCCGGCACGTATACATTTCACCGTCTGTTGAACAGCGAGGTGTTGTATCAGCGAACCGACTGGATCGACCGAACGCGCCGTCGGCTCGCTGAGCTACCCGATTCGTTCTGGAAGCGTGTGCGTTCGTCGTTTGAGTCGCGGATGGAGCACTATCTCGGGGATCTCAGCGCGGCGGTTGTTCGCGACGATCGCCTGTTTTTTGTGATCTCGTCCGCGGGCTTCATACGAAGCGTGTGCTCGACGTTGTTTGCCGTGAACAAACGATTCGAGCCGTCGGCCCGGTCACTCGCGCGGGCCGTGCTCGAGCTTCCGGTCCTTCCGGAGCCGTTCGAAGGACGGTTTGATAGTTTTCTGCGCGACGACGCTGACCTCACGTGGGAGCGCAAACGCGAGATCGCCGAACTGATCGCGCGTAGCATTCTCGCGCTATAAGACGGCTTTACATTGTCGCGGGGTTTTGGTATTTTCACTGGGCAGCCAAATAGAAGCAGTTGTTTTACAAGAGGAAATAAAATGGCACGGAGATGCGAGGTTTGCGGAAAGCAGACCATGTCGGGTAACAACGTCAGTCACGCAAAAAATAGAACGCGACGGGTGTTCAAACCGAACCTCGTTCGTATCAGAACGATGGTCGGGGCTTCGAAAAAGACAATCAAGCTCTGCACGTCCTGTTTGAGAACCGGTAAGTACGTCAAGCTGGTGTAAGGCCGCGGGAGCAGTTCTCGTTTTCAGGTCAAAATGAGAACTGCTGAGGCCGCGGCGGCGGGCTTTGTTCGTCGAGGACAGGCGCCGCCGACGCGATTTCAGATCGTGTAGATGAAACGATGTTGTGCGCGGCTTTTTTCTTCGAGTAAATCCGCAACCGTTGTATCGAGTAGCTCACGGATTTTACGCTCGAGTCCACACCAGAAAAAACCCAGTTCGCTGTCTCGCTTCTGATCCGGTACTATCTCGAGACGACCTTCTAGGATCTCGAGTACGTCGCAAACTCGTATCGAGTTCGGCTCGCGCGCGATGCTGTATCCACCTTGCGCGCCTCGGTAGCTCTCGACGAACCCGCCCTTTTTCAGAATTACGAGGATTTGTTCCAGGTAATGTTGCGGGATTTCGTGCGCGTCGGCGATCTCGCGTATCTGAACCGGCCGTTCATTGAAACGTGCACCGAGTGCAACGAGAGCCGTGAGGCCGTACACGCCTTTCGCCGAGATTGTAAACACGAGAACCTCCGGACGGACATTATGACACCGACAAAGAGTAATAATCTAAAGTCAGATTGTCAAGTATGTCGCGCATCGGGCTGCGCATCGGGCTGCGCATCGGGGAATCGCCGCGGGAGTGGCGGAACCGATCGGCTTACACCGGTGCGTACAGGATGATGTTCACGTTCGAGACTTGGCCCGCGTATTGGCTCGTGTACCGTTTGACGGCATCCGGGAAGCCGTCGGCTTTATCGTCGGCGATCTCGAGTTCGATACAGAACTGCGGTGCGGTACCCGTTTTTTTCTTGAGCAGCGTGGCCGAGGTGACCCCGTCGATACCGTTGAGCACGCCGATCTCGCCTTTGATCTCGTAATCCATCGCGTATGCGTCGAACTGAACGAGTGCTTTCATGAATCGCTCCTTCCATATCGAATCGTATTACGTTCACTATACGAGAATCGTATAGGACATGCAACCGAACTCGAATCTGGTGTAATATTCACGATGTGAAGTACGGATTTCTATCAGGAATGACGATAACCATACTATGCCGTCCGTGAAGAACATACTCGTAGTCGACAACAACCCGATTGTGCTCGAGTTCATGACCACGATACTTGAAGAAAACGGATACTCGGTGCGTACCGCGGACAGCGGCCTGGCGGCGCTCTCGATTATCGGCGAATTTACCCCGGACCTCGCGTTCGTCGACCTGATCATGCCGGAAATCGACGGACGCCGTTTATGTTCGTTGTTTCGGCGTGATCTGCGAACTCGCAAGTGCATCATCGTGGTTCTCTCGGCTATCGGCGCGGAGGATCCGGACAGGGAGTTTGCCGCGTACGCCGATGCGTACCTCGCGAAGGTACCTTTTCGGATTCTACGCGAAAACGTGCTCGCGGTGATTCGCGATCTAGGCGGCGGCAACACGGCGCCGTACGACCAGACGATAGTCGGGTCCGACATGATCCACCACCGCGAGATCACAAAAGAGTTGCTGTTCGCCAAAAAACACATGGACGTGGTGCTCGGCATGGCGCACGATGGCGTGCTCGAGCTCTCGGGTGATCGCCTGGTGACGTACGCGAGTCCGTCGGCGTGTGAGATCCTCGGGATGCATATCGACGAGCTGCTCGGCCGTCCGATGCCCGAGGTATTTCCGACGAACGTACGCGAACAGCTGAGCCGTGGTCTCGAAGAGATAACCGGAGGAGTCAAGACATCCGGGCGCTGCGACGAACTCCCGCTCGATTCGCGAATCGTCACGGTGTCGTTCAGATCCGTCACTTTCGACGACTACACATCGATTCTGATGATCCTGCGCGACGTGACTGAACTCGTCCGGGATCGCCGACGTGTCGAGTCGCTGCTGAACGACAAGACGCGGCTGCTGCGCGAGATTCACCATCGCGTGAAGAATAATCTCAACGCGGTCTCCGGGCTGTTGTATCTACACGCCGGACGCGTCGAGTCTCCCGAAGCCTCGCGCGCGTTGAACGACGCTCACGGACGCGTCACGACGATGTTACGCATTTATGAGAGATTGTTCGACTCAGGACGATCGGAGCACATCGAACTATCCGCTTTGCTGCGCGACATTCTCAACGGCGTTTCCGGCACATTCGGCGAGAAGAACGTTCGCGCGGTTCACACCCCGTCCGCTCACAATACGTTCGTCTTGACCGACGTCTCCGTACCGATCGGACTGATCGTGAACGAGCTGGTGACGAACGCATATAAGTATGCGTTTCCCGACCGGCGCGAAGGTACCGTCTCGGTCGATATCACCCGGAGGCCCGACGGGGTTGTGTGTGTCACCGTCTCCGACAACGGAATAGGGATTCCGGCGGGCGTCGAAGCGCACACGGGCGAAGGATTTGGTCTGCAACTCGTGCTCGCCGAGGCCGAACAGATCGGCGCGGCCGTCTCTCTCGTTCGCGACAACGGAACGCGGTTCGTGATAACCATCCCCGCCGAAGCGTTCGTCAAGCCGGAAACCGACTGAACTCAGTAACGGTGCCGCGTGCCCGACCGATTCCGGATCGAGCCGGGACAAGGCGCCGACGCCACGGACCCCGTGATATCCGCTTGATCGATCCGCTCTCGACGAGCCCCTCGACAGCCACCTCTTTGTCTTCGACTGTCCAGTCAACGGTCGGCGGACACGTCCCGGTCGGCAATCTGCTGCTCGAGCACCACGCCGCGGCGAGTTCCGCGGACGTGTATCGTCGCGGTCGACGCGCGACTATTGCCGTGAACTCGCGCGCCGCGTCGGGTACCACAACCGTGTCACCGCGACACGCGTCACATCCAAAACACGCTGTGCACTCGATCCCGAGCGCACCGACGAGGTACTCGCGCCGGCATCCTCCGGTCAGCGCGTAGCCGAGCATCGCCTCAAAGCGCGCACTCGACCTCTCGTCGCGCACCAGTCGTCGACGCGCAAAATCCTCCGGCCCGTACACCAAGACGGCGCGCGCGGGCTGTGTGTCGCGACCCGCGCGTCCGGATTCTTGCAGGTAGCTTTCGACCGACGGCGGAACGTCGCGATGGAGAACCGAACGTATGTTCGATTTGTCGACGCCGAGTCCGTACGCGGTCGTTCCGACGAGAATTCCGTCGGTGCTCTCGAAGAACCATTTTTCGACCAGGGCTTTTTCTTCGCGCGAGAGCCCGGCGTGATAGAACTTCACTTCGCGCGTCGCGAGCCGGTCGCGCAGCGCCCGCGCGGTCATCTCGGCCGCGAGTCGTGACGAGCAAAAAACGACCGCCGGTCTGCGGTACTCAACCCCCCGGAGCAGCTCCGCGAGCGTCCTGTCCTTGGCCACGCTCGGTACCGCCGCGTACGCGATGTTCGGTCGGTCGGGGTTTCCCTGGACGACATGAACCGGCTCATCGCCGAACACGATCTCGCGTACGGCGGCGAGAAGCGCCGGAGACGCCGTTGCGGTAAACGCGGTAACGACTCTTGGATGTACTGCGTCGATAAACTCGCGGATTTTGAGGTAAGCCGGACGGAAAGTCAGACCCCACTCGGCTACACAGTGCGCCTCGTCGAGTACGACGTGCAGTATACCGATCTCGTGGAGCGCCGAACTCACCGCGTCTCCCGCGAGCACCTCGGGGTTCGCGAGAACGGTATTTGTCTCGTGTCTCTCGAGACGACCAAACGCCGCGCGTCTTTCGTCTGCGCTCTGACCCCCACGCAGAACGACCGGTGCAGGCCCCGAGCTCGAAATGCGCCGTTCCTGGTCCGAAATGAGCGCGAGCAGAGGATACACTATGACCGTGATGCCCGTGACCATCCGCGCGGGCAGTTGAAAACACAGGGACTTGCCCGCACCGGTCGGTAAAATGACGATCTGCCGTGCCGGTGCGGTGTCATCGCCCGACGCGGCGTCGAGCACGTTTGAGATCACGAGTCTCTGATACGGGAACAGATATCGCACCCCAAACTCCGTACGCGCGGCGTCACCTATCGGATCGGGAAGTTCCAGCTCGGGCATACAAAGATATACGTGCCGTTTTTTTTTGACGCTTCACCAAGGAACTCGTACCGCTATTCGTGCCGGCCGTACTCCGGTATAGTGGCAACGGCGCAATATATCGATACGACGGAACCTGTTTCCGAATTTCCGCAGCCACGAGGGGAGACCCGCTTATGTTCAATACGCCGTACTTCTGGAAAAAACTCCA
>PXBQ01000389.1 GCA_003566875.1 Spirochaetaceae bacterium
ATCTTCGCCGAGAACACAAACGCGTGGATACGCGGGTTTTTTCTCGGTGATCACATCGCGCCGGTCGAGGTACGCACCAAAAACGAAACACACGAGTTCTGGACCGTAGATCGGTTCCCGATCTGGGCGGGGTCCGGTGAAGGCGGCGGGCGCGTAGCGCACTCGAACCCGGAGATCCCGACCGGTCGGCGCGAAGAAGCACAGGCGCACGCGCTTGGCGAGCGCCTCGGCGACCCGGACGAACGGCGGTACGAGCCGCCGGCGGAACGCCGGTTCGAGCCACCCGTTTCCCGCCGTTTTTCCCCACCCGCCGACGTCGAACCGCGGTTCCGAAACACTCCGCCGTATCTGGGACGGAATCGATAGGCGGAGATGCCTCTCCGGTATAGTATTATGGAACGGGACGGCGCGTCGCCGCCGTCCTGTTTTCGCGGCGAGTTCGAATCAAAAACGGATCGGAGAAAACCAAATTGGCGCGCGTGTTTGTGATAGAAGACAACGACGGATTGCGCGAGACGGTCGCATCGTACCTGAAGCTCGAGGCGCACGATGTCGTCGTGTTCTCGCGCCTATCGGGCGTTTCCGAGGCGGTAGCGATGCAGTCGCCGGATCTGCTCATCCTTGACGTAATGCTTCCGGACGGCGACGGGTTCCTGTTCGCTCGGCGGCTCCGGGAGAAACACCGCGTGCCGATCATATTCCTGACCGCACGCACCGCGGAGTCCGATCGTATTACCGGGTTCGAGGTCGGGGGTGACGACTACGTCGTGAAGCCGTTCTCGACCAAGGAGCTCATGCTTCGAGTCAAGGCCGTACTCGCGCGGACGACCGGAGCCTCGGACGGATCGCACGTCGACCGCGTGATCACGTCGTGGAAACTCACCCGCCCCCGCCAAAAAACCTCCGCGACAGGTACCGCCGCGATGGAAGCCATACTCACGATGGACGCTGCCAGGCACCGCGCGACGATCGACTCCGCAGAGATCGATCTCACCGGAGCGGAGTGGAAAATCCTGTCGCATCTCGGGTCGAATCCGGCGGTGGTGATCTCGCGGGAAAAACTGCTCGGAGAGTGTTTGGAGTACGTCGCGGACGGATCCGAACGTACGATCGACACGCACGTGAAGAACATTCGCGCGAAACTCGGCTGCGCCGACTGGATAGAAACCGTGCGAGGTTTCGGGTATCGCTTCGCGGGTGAGCCGTTACTGAGCGGAATATGACGGTGTGGAGAGAATAACGGCGTGAGAAGCATGTTCGGCCGCACGATAGCAGCATTCGCGGTGACCTTTGTTATTCTCGGCGGCGTACTCGCGGTGTCGCTTTCAACCGGATACACCCGGTCTTTGGCCAAGTGGAGCTCGACCCGGCTCGAATCGCTCGAGGACGCCGCTCGGTCGGTGCTCTCGGCACGCCGATCCGGGACGATTGATCAGGCATACCACCTCCCTACCGATATCCCCGTTTTCATCTACGATGAGAATCGTGTACTGGTTGCCTCGAATCGCGGCATCGGCCGACGCCGCGACGAGGAGAGCGTCGAACTCATTCCGGTCACATCCGCGGGAGAGACTATCGGTTACTTCGCGGCAGGGACCGCTCATTTCAGAAGCGACGCCGCGAACACCGCACTGCTCGACTCGCTGATTCGCGCGGCTCTCTTCGGCGCTATCGCGGCGCTCGGCGCTGCAAGCATCTCGGCCGTGATTCTGTCACGCTCGCTCGCGAATCCCGCAGCGGTTGTGTCGAGCGGCATAGACCGATTTGCGCGCGGCGAGTTGAAATATCGCATTCCGGTACACGGTACGCGCGAGATCACACGAATCGCGCGAGCCGCCAACCTGATGGCCGAACGACTCTCGGACGAGCGTGCGTTGCGGGGGCAGTGGGCGCAGGACATCACGCACGACCTTCGGACCCCCATCGCGTCGGTCCGCGCGCGCATCGAGGCGTTGTCGGACGGTGTCGTGCAGCCGAACGGTCCGCTTTTCTCTTCGTTGCTCGAGGAACTCGACCGCGTAGAGAATCTGATCGAAGGACTCGAAGAGCTCACGCGGCTCGAGGCGCCCGAGATCGAACCGACCGTCGCGGCGTTCTGCGCCCGGTCGTTCGTCGATAACCTCGTGAACCGGTTCGACGCACAAGGGCGAGATCGAGGACTCACGATCACGACACAAATCGGCACGGACACCGTTGTCGGGGACGAGAATCTGCTGTATCGTGCGGTATCCAACGTACTGGGGAACGCGGTCCGTTACGCCGAACAGGACGGCAAAATTGCCGTGACCGTGCGCGACGACGATGAGGGCTCGCTCGTCATCGTCTCCAACACGGGTCCGGTAATTCCGGAGAACGAGCTCGGCCACGTGTTCGACCGCCTTTTCCGCGGCGAGTACGGTCGAAACTCGCCGGGATCGGGACTCGGCCTGACGATAGCGCAGCGTATCGTCGCGTTGCACCACGGTTCGATCGGCATTACGAGCAACCGGGAGGACGGGACGTCGGTCACGATCCGGCTCCCCCGATCCGTTTTTAAGGAGTGAACACTGGGTACCGAACTATCGATCTCCGACCCCGACGTCACGATCATCCGCCGACTCGCAGAGCGCGTAGCGACCATCGCCGCGCTGCCGATCCAGGAGGAGCGGCGCCGGCTCTGGAAGGCTCATAACGCGCTCCGCGGCGAGCGCCCGATGATTCTCCTGTTTCCGGAAGGCGGTTGGGAGGAGCTTCTCCCGAAGACCTTGCTCACGTGTGAATCCGAGCCTGCGCGTGAGATAGAGTGGTCGCTCAGGAACCGTATCTACCACCATGAACACTTCGCCGACGACACCGTTATCGAAGGTGAGTGGGTCGTTCGAAAAGCGATCGAGAACTCGGGATGGGGTCTTGAGCCGCGCCGGCACCAGAGCACGGAGGCTCGCGGCGCTTGGGCTTTCCTGCCGGTCCTGAACTCGCGCGAAGACATCGGGAAGCTCACGACTCCGCGCATTACACACGACGCAGACGAGACCGCGCGCCGCGTCGCATCCGCCAAACGGCTTTTTCAAGGAATTCTCCCGGTCCGCGAGGTCGGCGTCGCGCATATATCGTACCATCTGATGCAGCAGTACACGTACCTGCGTGGACTCGAGCAGATGATGGTCGACATGTTCGACGCGCCCGATATGCTGCACGACACGATGCGCTTCCTGACCGACGCGCACAAAGACGTGCTGCGGCAGTACCAGGAGCTCAACGTGCTGTCGCTCAACAACGACGGCACGTACCACAGCTCGGGCGGCGTCGGATACACCGATGAGCTGCCCGCGTCGGGCTTCCGGCCCGAAAGGGTGCGGCCGAAAGACATGTGGGCCTCAGCCGAAAGCCAGGAACTCGCCGGCGTCGGCCCGGCGCAGCACGAAGAGTTTGCGCTTCAGTACGAGCGCGAGCTGCTCGAGCCGTTCGCGCTCACCGGGTACGGCTGCTGCGAACCGCTGACCGACCGGCTCGCCCACGTCTTCTCGATCCCGGGAATCCGCCGCCTCTCGATTTCGCCGTTCGCCGACGTACTATTGGCGGCGGAGGGGCTCGGTGACCGGTATATCTTCAGCTGGAAGCCGCGCCCGATGGACCTCGTCGGCTCGTTCTCGGAAGAGCGCATTCGCGCGTACATCAGGAACACTATCGATCTCGCCGCCGCGAACGAATGTCTACTCGAGATGATCCTCAAGGACACGCACACGTGCGAAAACCATCCGGAACGCTTCGACCGCTGGGCACAAATCGCGCGCGAGGAAGTCGACCGCATCGGGTGAGCCTCGCGCTGAGCGGCAGGTACCGCATGATCTAGGCGCGCCCGCCGGTCTCGCGGAATCGGCCCGGGCTAGTGCCTGTCGTGCGTTTAAAGACTTTCGTGAAGTAACTCTGGTCCTCAAACCCGACGAGCGCGGCGATCTCGGCGAGCCGGAGATCGGTCGCGCGGAGGAGCTCCTTGCTACGCTCGACGCGCGCGGTGTTGAGGTACGTCACGAAGCTCATCTTCATCTCGTCCTTGAAGATCCGGCTGAAGTACGGGCTGCTGAGGTTGACGTGCCGCGCGACCGCGTCGAGCGTGACTTTCTCGGACATGCGGTGTTTGATGTACTCGGTGCTCTTGCGCATCGCGTCGACGTGTTTGACCTCTTTGAGCAGGAACATACAGTCGCTGAACCGTCGCAGGATTCGCGCCATCCAGTGCGCCAGATCGTTCAGGTCCTTCTGTTCGTCGAGCTTCTCGAGATACCGGTAGTTGAGGCCGAAAACCTCCTCGACGTCGGCTCCACCCTCGAGAGCCGCGCGCGAGAGCAACACGACGAGTTCCTTGACGCGCTGACGGACGAGATCCATGTTGCGTCCACCCGCGAAAAATATGTGACCGAGAATCTCATTTAGTGCCTTTTGCGCGCGGTCGGGGCGGCCGGCGCGGATTCCCGCGAGAAGTTCGCGTTCCTTCTCGACGGGGTACGGCAAGTGTTCGAGAGGCGTATACTCGGAGTCTTTCAGTTCCTGGACAAACTCGGAAATCCTCGACTCGCGCTCGAGATTTTCTCTCCGGTCGGTAATCTCGTCACCACGGGAGACGTACGCCCCGACGATGAGCAGGAGCTCAGCGAGGCTGCGAATCCGGATAGGGTCCGCGTACGGAATCGACGCGAGCCGTCGGCGGATCTCAGTCGCTCGGTTTCGCGTTAACGCGCCGGTCCGAACGCGCGACGAGACCTCTTCGGTGAAGTACTCCTGCGTCGTAATCGAGAGAACCGGACCGCCGACGAACGCGCCGTGCATGATCCCGTCGACGATGATCGGGGTCGTCCAGTGCGTGAACGAACTTGGACAGAAGAAGATGTACGATCCGCCGAACCGTTCGGCCTGGTACGCACCGTAGAGGTGAGACTTTTCGGTCGCATCCTCGATACCGAACGCACGCCGGAACGTCCGGCAGAACTCGCACGGGTCGTCGTCGACGCCGGAAACCGGGTGCAGGCGATTGCCCGTCGCGTCGATGATCGCACACCGTACGCCGGTCGATCGTGTGTAGTCATCTGCGACGCGCTTCGCCGCCTCGATGTCGAACCCCGGATACTCACGCGTCATGCGCGTATCGTAATGCGGACCGCGCGTCGTGGGAAGTGCCGCCGCGGGCCGAGCTGGGGCGGTAACGGTGCCGGG